>CAITIF010000162.1 GCA_903892365.1 uncultured Pirellula sp.
CGCTTCATCCGACATAAAGAGCCCCGCACTACCTACCCAAACTGCCACAAGTAAAAATGGGCAAGTGATTTTGATTGCAACAATCGATCGGGCGAATTGATAGCGTGCGGAGCGGCTCGAAACCCTAACCTCCGCTAGCGCTACGGTTACGGGCTAAACGAGATAGCGGCCAACACTTACCAACCGATGGTTTGTGGCTGGAAGACGGGTCGAGTGGGAACGGGATGGAAGCGAGATACCTCTGGAGGCTTCGACTTATGGCCTTCCCTCAGCCACGGAAGAGTGAGGGATTCGCGAGGCTGTGGTTCAGAACCTTCCGCCGCACAATTGCATTCACCCCCGCCAGTATCCATGCGTTTTCCCAATAGGCCCATTCGACATGGCAACGAATGCGCGGGAGCCGGGGTATGGTAGCCCGCCTCGTGCAAAGCTGGCTGAAAATCCCAAGCACCCGGCTGCTCGGGCTCCATCGCCAAAGCACCCATTCTGGCTGAACCCCCAGAAGGCAATCCGCTCATTGTTGCTAACCCAGGTCGAGGCGCAAACCGAGGGGATGGGCCACCGCGGGTCCCGACACATCCGCTTGAAGCCAAGACCCAAACCGCCAAACCCATCCCCCACAGAAGAACGGAACGGGGAGAAGTTGCGGCACTCGAAGCCCTAAAAGGAGCCGAGTCATTCGACGAAGCGAGGCCCGCATTTGGTGTCACTCCAAACGCTTGCCGCAGGCTGAGCCTCGCCAAAACTAGATGAATGAAATAAACTTGGTTCATCATACATCCCGTTATCGCCTTTAACGCATAGGCAACTTAAGCAAAACATGGCGACTTTAACGACTGCGCATCATAAAACGAATCCAGCCACGCACCCGCTGACCGGCAACTGGCGGCCACTGAAGATCGGCGGCGTAACACTCGGATTCCCGGTCGTGCAAGCGGCCCTGTCGGGCTACAGCGATTGGCCTATGCGTTTGCTAGCACGCCGGTTTGGGGCGTCGTATTCATTGTGCGAAGTGATGTTGGACCAATTTCTGGTGTCACTCCGCGAGCGGCAACGCCATCGCCACTTTCTTTATAACTCTGCGGAAGAACAGCCTGTGGCAGGGCAACTGATGGGAGCCGAGCCAGAGCAATTTGCTCAGGGGGCCCAAAAGTTGGTGGAAGCAGGGTTTGCGGTCATTGATATCAACTTTGGCTGCCCCGTTCGCAAAGTCGTTGGGCGTTGCCGGGGTGGCTATCATTTGAGCCAACCGGAAGTGGCTTTGGAAATTGTGCACCGGACCCGGGACATTGTTCCGAGCGAGGTTCCAGTGACATTAAAGATGCGGCGAGGGATGGATGACACGACCGAAAGCCGCGACAACTTCTATCAGATCCTGGATGGTGCCTTTGCGTATGGTATTTCTGCGATCACAGTACACGGGCGAACGGTAGAACAGAAGTACAAAGGACCAAGTCGCTGGGAGTTTCTGCGTGAAGTGAAGCAGCATGTTGGGGACCGGACGATTTTGGGGTCGGGCGACCTCTTCACCGCCGCAGACTGCTGGCGAATGATCGAACAAACTGGGATCGACGGGGTAACGGTCGCTCGCGGCTGCATCGGCAACCCTTGGATCTTCGCCCAAACGCGGGCATTGGCCGATGGGCAACCACTGCCTGCTCCGCCGTCGACCCATGAGCAAGCGGAAGTCATGAAGGAGCATTGGGACTTAGCCGAACAGCTTTACGGTACGGAGCGTGTGGGGGTGATGATGCGCAAGTTCGGCATCAAATATTCGGCCAGCCATCCCGAGTATATCGCGGTCCGGACCGATTTCGCCAAAATCAAGGACCGAGCTGATTGGTATGCGGTATTGGAAAAACACTACAGCGAAGAGCGTCCGGGCGTTTACCCCCCTCCTGAAGTACATCGCGTCCAAGGTTCGACATGTGCCGACAGTTGTGAAGAAGGGGAGTAGTCAAAAGAGGCCTTGGATATTTTCCCGGAAAAAGATGCTTTATCGGGCAGTGGTAGTTAGAATAAAAAACGTCTGTACTGAGATCTCGTCCGATACACGCTTATCATTCTGGCCAGTTTTGGCGCATTGAGGTTGTGGAACCCGTATGATGGAAACTGCGATTCGCCGCGCGTTCGATCGATTACTGAAGCATTCGCGAGCTTGCACTTTTGGCATGGCCATTGCAATGAGCGGTGCGTTTGTATTGCCCACAGCGCCAGTCGCATACGGGCAAAACTATGAATCGATTCCATTTTCTGCTGAGATGGCGCAAGACCCTGCCCGCAAAGCCGCCAGCGATTCAAAGAAGTCATTGCTAACAGGCAGCTCGACCGAATACGCTGGAGATGCAGGGCAAAAAGCAGCTCAGTATTATTCGGGCTTTCTCGTTCCCGCGCTCACCAATCCTGCATTTGCAGAGCGCGCTCGCAAAGAGATTTTCACCGATATCAAAACTGCAAAGTCGCAAGAGATGCGCGACTTGATTATCCGTGCTGTTGAAGCCCCGTTGAAATCGGTTGTCGATAACGAAGCCTTAGCTCCAAGCAGTCGCGTGGCTGCCATGATTTTGCTGGGTGAATTGGATACAGAACAAGCCGATTTCGCTGGCAATAAACCACCCAAACCTTATCGAAACAACATTGCCTTCTTTCGCACTCAGCTCAAGAAACCGAATCAATCCGACGGATTGTTGGCAGCGGCTTTAGTGGGCTTGAATCGACAGATTCGTTATTCATCGTACACTTGGCAACCAGCTGCCAAAGATGCGATTGCTGACGATTTGAAGAGTATGCTCAATGCGCCGAAACCTTTTGCGCGATCGGCTGAAGTTCATGCCTATATGCAACGTATGGTTGTGGAAGGCTTGTCTTACTTTAACAGCAGCAAACACCCAGAGATCATCAATCAATTGGTGACGATGCTGGCAGATGAAAAACAATCGACCGTATTGCGAGTTGCGATCAGCCGAGCCTTGCCGCGTTGGCCTTTGGATAGTCTGTCCGCAGATCAACGCAAACAAGTTTTGGCTGGCGAAGTCCAACTCGTTCGCTCCGAACTAGCCAAGTGGTTCGAGCAAGCTCGGGATCCTCGTAAGAGCAGTGCTGCTGGCATGGGTGGCATGGGCCCGATGGGAATGGGTGGCTTGGGTGGTGTTGGTGGTGACGATGGCATGGAAGGCCTATTGGGCGGTCCAACCGGTGGTCGTGGTGCCGGAGGCGGTATCGGCGCACCCATGGGAGGTGGCGGTCTTGGTGGGCCTACTGGCGGTGCCAGCAGCAGCAATAAAGACAAGAACCTAGCTGAAACACAAGATCGTGCAACCAACGCGGCTCGTCGACGACTCTATACCATTCTCGAAAGTGTTTACGTCGGTTTGGATGGCAAAGCGTTTGCTCTAGATCGACGACCTGTCGGTAAAGGCTTGGATGGTTACTATCCTGAAAACGATGCGTTAGCAGAACCAACCAAAAAGGTCTTAGCAGAAATTGATGCGTTGTACGATGCGCTCGGCGATAAGAGCGTGACCGATATGAGCTCTCTCGCCAATACGATGGAAAGCCCGATCGACAAGTTCAACGTCGTTGCTGATTCCGTTCCTGGAATGGAAATCTACAAGAAGGAAGAGATCAAGAAGCCAGCCGATGCCGAAGTGGCAGACGCTGCGACTCCAGATGGTGCGACTCCAGATGGTGCAGCACCTGGTACTCCAGCGGACGCCTCGGCACCTGACCCAACCGCACCTAATCCAGCAGCACCAGCGACTCCCGATCCGGCCGGTGCCGCTGCTCCTGGTAATCCTGATCCAGCAGGCGCGGCCGCTCCTGGAACTCCCGATGCAGCAGGTGCTGGTGCACCTGCCGGCGGCGGAAACTAACAAGCTGTTCTCAATGAACCAGGAACAGGGTTGCGGACGAAATCATTACCAACGCAACATTTCTTTCATCGCTTGAATACTACTTGGCAAATCGTGCAGCAGGCTCCAACCTGCTGCAGCCAATATCAAAGCGCCGGTTGCCAATAACATCCAACCTGATGCACGATCTTCTGCGGGAAGCTGGCGTATCTTGCTGGCGATCGCGCGTTCCAATTCAAACCAAGCTCGCCAATCTTGGCGCTCACCTGCAGCTACTATTTGTGCGACAGTTCTATTGCCCGACATCTCCAAGCAAAGGTTGAGGCCTTTATTGGGAAGCTGCAACACATCGCCGGTCCAGGTTGCTTTGGAGTCCTGGCTTTGAGCCACTTCGAACAGCGACTCCCGCAGCCGTGTTTCACTCAAACCATAAACGATCAAGCGTCGACGGGCAGTGAGAATCCATAGGCCACAGCAAAGGGTGTAGAACAAAATCAAAATACCCCACACGCCGGAACCAAGTGTCACGGCTGCTTGCTGTGGAAAAAAGAGTTCCATTGGGCCGATCATAACCAGCCCCAAAAGCCCGATCGCAAGCGTGGCGGTATCTTTGGCACCCGTCGTCACAAACGGATGGGGCCTAAGGCGAATGGTACCAATCAGCAATAAATAAAGTGCTAACGGGCCCACGGCGAGAGCCAAATAAAACCCTTCCATGCCCCATCCTCACTCTAAATCTCGGGTCTTGCCACGAACTCAATCATCGACCGATTGGTCCTAGTGAGCATATCAAATTCTCGTTTTGCTCGCGCCTAGCTTGCCAGCAAAATCGGTACCAGCGACACAAAACCACCTTACCTCAAGAAATTTTACCGTTTCGGTAAGAGAGTACGATCATTCCGGCGGTCACAACGTAAGGGATAGGGAAGATTCCAACAGCGTTATGCCGATACCCTATATTAAAGCCACATTTCGATGAATATCGACAAGGACTTCCGCGTGCACGAGTCAGAAACCAATAGCATGACTGTAGTTTCTGACCGTCCAGCTTCCAATCTAAACGTGGTCGAGGCACCAAGCTTTGCGGGGATTCGCTCCGTCGAAGGTCGCATTGAGCGGTCGTTGACGTTGGCCGACGACGTATTGACGTCGCTGGAAACTGTCGCCGCTGGAAACGCCGCTAGCGTAGGCCAAACGCCCGCCGAAGTACGCCCCGAAGTGACTGTGATTATCCCAGTCTTCAACGAGCAGAAGACAGTCTCTGAAGTCATTAATCGCGTACTTGCGCTACCAATTTCGTTGGAAGTCATCGTGGTTGACGACGGCAGTTCCGATGGCACCCGTGATGTGCTCGCTCTATACGCCAAAAATCCTCGCGTTCGCACATTGCTACATGAAGTAAATCAAGGCAAAGGTGCCGCCCTACGGACCGGTATCGCTCAAGCACAGGGCGACTATGTCGTTATTCAAGATGCTGACCTTGAGTATGATCCCAGCAATATCTTAGCCGTACTCAAGCCATTACAAGCAGGCTTAACCGAGGCCGCTTATGGGTCACGCTATTTGATGCAAACGGAACAGGATCGATCACTTGTCCATCGCTTGGGCAACTGGGGCCTGACCACGTTTTCAAATTTGCTCGCCCGTCAATCGCTGACCGATATGGAAACCTGTTACAAAGCTTTTCGACGCGAGTTGATTCAGTCGATTCAGATTGAAGAGAACCGTTTTGGCTTTGAACCAGAGATCACTGCGAAACTTGCTCGCACGCAAACGCAGATCTGTGAAGTCCCTATCAGTTACCAACCACGAGGTTGGAAAGAAGGGAAGAAGATCGGTCTCAAAGATCTGTTGCGTACGCTGTATTGCATTGTGAAATACAATCTGCGGTAGTTTGCGATTAGGTGCGCCACTGCGCGGGCTGAAGACCGCGTTTAACGCCGTCGGCAATGGAACTTAACGGCGTTTGGTAGGTGAAGTGGTAGGGGCCGTTGCAACTTCTGGTTTCGCAAAAAACGCTTTCGCATCCACCAACTGAAACTCGACTAACATCGCTCCCACCTTTTCAATACGAGTGAAATCGTCGGACGATAATGCCCAATTCGTTAGCAGTTTGCTGGTTGCGATACTGTCGCGGCCTTTCGAATGTGTGATGCGTTGAATTTCGCTCGGAAAGAAACCGCTTTTAGCGATCTCACGATTAAGTGCTAAACGAGCAAATGGCGGCATAGGGCGATCAGAGTAAAAGGCATTTAAGCGTGCCGACCAATCGGCGAATTCGGCATACTGCAATAACGACGATGTTTGGTTCGGCTTAATGCATTTCGCGTGATACTCTAGCGATTCAGCAACAATCACCACCGTCATGGCGGACGATATGACCTTGGTCGATTCGGGCTTCGGCACCAAACGTTCTATTTCAGAGGGCGTAATTTGTTGCTGCACTTGAGCTTCGATCGATAAAATCTCATCCATGCCCATTCGCAATTGCATGTTTCGATCGCGATCCAACAAAATGATGCGACGCCCACCTGGATCAATTACCGTAATGGACTTTTGACCAACTCGATCAAAATCATAGAAAACCCCTTCATGAAAAAGGGTCAACGTCTGCATCACAGGTTGCTTATTGTCCTCGAAATAGATATCCGTCTCGACACGGAAAGCCACTGGGGGCTCTTGTGCGGATAACATCGAAGCCAACAAACCTAAAAAACCAATGAAGAATATTTGCGACATCCAAGCTGTCGACATGAATCCATTCCCCAGCCCAAAATAATTTTGGATAGACTATCCTTAGTCCATCGAACCGAACTCGATCTGTTTCCGCGTGGATCGTAGCGAAACCCCCTGCTCGCGCGAAGAGAGAAACGGAAATTTGAAGCCAGCAATTATCTATGAACCTATATCCACTGCATCCACCCTCGGCACCGGGCCATCCTTTTGCTCCCGATGTCGGTCCCTATTTACGGCAATTGGTTGAAGATGGGAGCTGGGCCAGCTATCTCGGCTCAGCGCTCGAACAACTTTCCGTTGCCGTCAAAGACTATACAGGTTGCGACTCACTTCTTTGCAGCTCCGGTTCCATCGCTGTTGAGCTAGCATTGCGGGCCTGCAAGATTCAAGCTGGCGATGAAGTACTATTGGCGGGTTACGATTATCCAGGCAATTTTCGCTGCATCGAAGCGGTTGGTGCCTTGGCTGTGGTCGTGGACCTTGCCCC
>CAITIF010000163.1 GCA_903892365.1 uncultured Pirellula sp.
GTATGAACTAAGCAATTGGTCAGCCTATGGTGATTGGCGTTTATTCTACCTGGATCGCGACCGAATCGAGAAAGTCACTGTGGAAGATGTAAAAAAGGTCGCACTGAAGTATTTCAAGGATAGCAATCGCACAACAGGTATCTTTGTACCGACCGCGCAGCCCAATCGATCCTCGATCCCACAAAGCCCCAACTTGGATACGCTGGTGGCGGGATACCAAGGGCGCGAATCAAAATTGTCGGGCGAAGTGTTTTTGCCCACTCCCGAAAACGTAGCCGCCCGAGTGTTTCGTGGCACTCTTGCATCCGGTGTTAAGTATGCCATGCTGCCCAAACAAGTCCGAGGTGACAAGTTTGTAATGAAACTGACCCTTCGCTTTGGATCGGAGACGTCCCTGTCCAATCCAAAATGGATTCAAGCCAGCAAAATGATCGGCAGTGCATGGATGCTGGGTACCAAGGATTTAACAGAGGCACAGATCCAAGACGGTTTTGAAGCACTGCAGGCAGAATGTGCGGCGATTAGCGACGCAGGTTCCGTGACTTTCGAAGTTTCAGGCAAGAAGAAGTATTTTGAAGAAACCTTGGACCTTCTCAAGAAAGTTCTACGAGAGGCGAGTTTCCCAAGCGAAGAGTTCGAGCTTCTCAAAACCAAACGCAGTGCTGAGATTGAAGCGGCCTTGACCGACCCTTCGTACCTTGCACAAAACGCCCTGTCCAAGAGACTGAATCCCTTCCCCGAATCGAGCGTGCACTATGTACCAACCGGGAAAGAGACTATTGAAAGGATGGCCGCCATTTCTGACAAGGACGTTCGCGAGCTGTACCAGAAATTTCTTGGCGGCTCGGTGGGTGAGTTAACGATCGTCGGTGCGTTCGACAAAGATGTAGCCATCCAACTGACATCGTCCATGCTGGATGGATGGAAGTCCAGTGAAGCCTTCATCAGGATCGCCAAGCCTTTCCAAGCCATGAAGCCTGATACGATTTCCATCGAGACGCCGGATAAGGAGAATGCAACGTACCTTGCAGCCTCCAACCTGCCCATTCGATCCGATGACCCAGAATGGGAAGCCATGTTCATTGCAAACGATATCCTTGGTGGTGGATCATTATCGAGTCGTCTTGGCGAACGCGTTCGAGAGCAAGAAGGACTTTCATACGGCGTTGGAAGCCAGTTCATGGCCCGAGCGCTCGACCGCACCGCCGTCTTCATGACCTATGCAATTACCAACCCAACGAATCGTGATAAAGTGGTCTCGACGATCGATGAGGTATTTGCACAAATGTCCAAAGAAGGTATCACCGACGAGGAGCTTGAGTCATCGAAGACCAGTTTCCTCAAAGGGGTCGAGGACTCGTTGAGCGATGACGCTCAGCTGATGGCGACTTTGCATCAATATCTTGAATCGGGCAGGGACGAAGCGTTCTTGGCTCGTCGGCTAGCGAAGATCAAGAAGTTAACCAAGGCAGACATCAACGCCGTTTTAAGCAAATTGCTGGATATAAAGGGGCGAGTGATTGTCACGGCTGGCGACTTTGCGGGTAAAGCCAAGGAATAAGTTCGCAGATTGCGATCATGGATTCTTGAGACGGCGCGTGAGCACCCGGTCCAAAGTGGAAGCGAAGGCGGATTTGTCCTTGCTTCCATAAGGTTTAGGGCCCGACATTTCCATGCCGGCCCCTCGCGCCGCATCCAGCAGGTCACGAGCAGCTAACCGGCTTTTTACATTCCGGTCATCAAACTCTTCCCCACGTGGCTCAATCACCAGTACGCCTTGATCAACCAGTTGAGCTGCCAATGGAATGTCCGCGGTGATGCAAATGTCGCCGGGCTTGGCATGATCCACGATGTATTTGTCGGCAATGTTGGGCCCGTCGGGGACAGCAATGCTGGTGATGCGACTGGAGTTGCCCGGGGTGGCAATGGATTGATTCGCGACCAGGATGACCGGCAAATTGAGTCGTGCAGAGGCCCGAAACACGATCTCTTTCACGTCGCGAGGGGCGGCATCCGCATCAATCCATATTTGCATTCTCAGTGAATCCCGTAATAACTTCGATACCAATCGACAAAATGCTTAATTCCGTCTTCAATCGAAGTGGATGGCGAAAATCCAATCTTTCGCGCTAAGGAACTGACATCCGCATTTGTCTCGAGAACATCCCCTGGCTGGATCGGCATCATGTTCAATTTGGCGGATATGCCTAGAGTGTTCTCCAATACGCGAATAAAACGCAACAGTTCCGTCGGCTGTTGATTCCCGATGTTAAAAACTTGATAGGGAGCCGAGCTGGTCGATGGATCGGGCTGCTGGCTATTCCATTCTGGATTGGGCGTCGGAATGCACTGCGATACGCGAACAATGGATTCGGCGATGTCATCCACATAAGTAAAATCCCGTTTCATAAGGCCGGAATTGTATACGTCGATAGGGGTCCCTTCCAAAATCGATTTGGTGAACTTGAACAGAGCCATATCCGGTCGCCCCCACGGGCCATACACTGTAAAAAACCGGAGTCCCGTTGTAGGAAGTTGAAACAAGTGGGAATAGGAATGAGCCATGAGCTCGTTGGATTTTTTGGTGGCAGCGTACAAACTGAGCGGGTGATCCGCTGGGTCGGAAACAGAAAATGGCTGCGAGCTGTTACTGCCGTACACGCTGGAGCTGCTGGCATAAACCAAATGCTTCACTTGGGAATGGCGGCATCCTTCTAAAATGGAAAGTGTTCCATTCAAATTGGAATCCACATACGCTTCAGGATGTTCCAAGGAGTATCGAACACCGGCTTGCGCTGCGAGATGAATTACCTGATCGAACGAATGTTCCTGAAACAGTCGTCGCATCGCATTTCGATCCGTTAAATCGATTTTCCGAAAATCGAAATTGGCGTCACCTTGCAATTGAGCCAAACGAGCATGCTTCAAATTGACGTCGTAGTATTCGTTCAGGCTATCCAAACCAACGACTTGGATGCCGTTCTGGATAAAGCGTCGCGCCACATGCATTCCGATGAAGCCAGCAACACCGGTGACTAAAACCTTGCTCATTTTGTTTTTGGGATCTTGGGTAGGCTAACGCCGGAGAGAATTGAGCTCGATGGCTGTTCCGAGTTCGTTCCACGTTGTACACCAATAGTGCACCATCGTTCGAGACTAGGAATATTGAAAATGTTGCCGTCCACACCCAACTCGGTACACCAGGACAAATCTTTGTGCCCCAGCTCCCCCCAACTCCAAAGCAACCGGATTGAGTTTTTGGCTTTAGGAATTCCTCGCGACGTCCAGGCAGAAGCGTATGTCAACAGCACCTTTCGATCGACAATTACGACGTTGCTATCCATGACGCTATCGATGACACTATCCGCGGAATAGTCTTTAGAGTCCATACCCAAGGAACCACTGGCGGTGCCATGTGGGGGGAGGTCCGATGCAATTGGGACGTTTCGCCATTCGATCGATGTGGCAGAAGCGATCCTAGATGCCATGGACGCCCGTATTCGCTCCGTGGTACGAGTGACGATCGCCCTGTGAACTGGCTGGAGCGAGACCAAGGTCCAAACTTGAACCGTTTGCGGTTTTAGATTTCGGATCAATCGCGGATCTGCCATAAGGATCTTCTGAGGCTTGAAGAGTCAAGCCAAGCCGAAGGGTTGGCATCTGTAGGCATGCGCCAGTCGCCCCGCGGAGACAACGACACGGTTCCAACCTTTGGACCGTCTGGTACACAGGTCCGTTTGAATTGTGCGGAAAAGAACCTACGTAGAAAAGTCTTCAAGACGCTGGAGATCAGCTCCTCCGAATACACAGTGCTGAATTTTGCGTTTCTTGCGAGTAACAGAATCTTTTCAGGTGACGCGCCGCCGCGAACGAAGTGATACAGGAAGAAATCATGCAATTCGTAAGGGCCCAGAGTCGCTTCGGTGTTTTGGTGCAACGATTTGTTTACAGTCAACGGCAACAATTCAGGTGAAATCGGCGTGTCCACAATGTCCAACAAGATACGTTGTATTTCGCCCGTATACCGAGTCGTTGCAACGTGCTTCACGAGGAACTTGACTAAGGTTTTTGGAACAGAACAATTCACGTTGTACATCGACATGTGGTCCGCATTGTAGGTCGACCAACCCAGTGCCGACTCGGAGAGATCACCTGTGCCGATCACAAACCCGCGGTTCATCAACAGAAGAGTTCGAACGCGGGCCTGTACGTTTTCGAAGACCAAATCATGGCGACGCTCATTTGGAAGATGTTCCAGTTCCGTCTGCAAGGAATCTACCGTGCGTCCGTGAAGTGAGATACCGAGCGGTTGATGATTCAAGTCGCGAAAAACATTCAGACATTGCTCACGAATATCGATGGTTTCCAGCGACAAGCCTAGAAGCTCCGTCAATTGCGAGGCATTGCTTCTGGTTTGTTGCGATGTCCCGAAACCGGGCATGGTAATTCCAATCAAGCGGTCTTTGGGAAGGCCGGTTGCATCCAGCATTTGAGCAGCTACGATCAGCGCCAGCGTGCTGTCCAGTCCTCCCGAAACGCCAATCACCAGTGGTAGATTCGTGGGCAACATGGAAACCCGTTTTGCTAATGCGGCGCATTGGATTTCAAAAATCTCGTTGCAGCGTTCTTCCAATTCGGCCGACTCATCAGGAACAAAAGGATGCGCATCGACATAACGCTGGAGCCTCGAAGAGACTCCTTGCCCCACTTCATAGTTCAGCTCGAAAGGTATACGACGAAAGGTTCGGTGAAACTGTGGCGAGTTCAGTTGGTGCATGGTGCCAGTGATACGACGATCATGATCCAGGCGATCCAGGTCGACATCGGCGGTAGCAAAACTGTGTAGGAACAGTGTTGCTTCCGAAAGCGGTGTTTCTTCCGTATGTGGGGGTGCTTGCGAAGCATGAATTCCCAGCCCTGTACCGACTCGTTTGGATTCCGAAAGAATGGAACCATTTTCAGAGACAAAACAATGTCCACCAAACACCAAGTCGGTCGTCGATTCAGTGGGCCCTGCGCTTGCGTAAGCGTAAGCGGCGATACACTTCCCGGATTGCATGGCAACAAGCTTCTTGCGATACGATGCTTTTCCGACGGTTTCGTTGCTGGCCGACAGATTCAGAAGAACGTTCGCTCCGGCTAAAGTTTGCTGCGAGCTGGGCGGTATGGGTACCCACAAGTCTTCGCAAATCTCGATCCCCACCACGGCTTGGCCACAAGTGAACAGTAGGTCCGTTCCAAACGGTACGCACAGTTTGGTACGGTAGAACGAATCGACGCCGACGGAAGAGCTTTCCAGTGACAGCTCGACCTCGGAGGGCAAATGAGTCGAACCGGATTGGAACCATCGACCTTCGTAAAACTCTTGATACGTTGGCAAATGCTGCTTGGGAACCATCCCAAGAATGTTGCCATCGCCCAGCACGGCAGCCACATTAAACAGCTTTCCCTGCAAAGCAAACGGCAATCCCACGACAACGAGCTGTTTGGTTTTGACAGCTTGAGCGAGCGCAATCAGCTCTGCCAAGCAGGCATCCAACAAGGTGCGTTGCGTGAACAGTTCCCCACACGTGTAGCCGCTTAGACAAAGCTCGCCGAAGACCACCACGTCGGAATCCGAAAAACCTTGCAAAGCAGTTTGGATTGCCAAGCGATTGGATTTCGGGTTTGCAACGGAAGTGCTCGTGCATGCAGCCGTGACACGCAGGAAGCCGAATGGATTCATAATGAGCTTTGAAGACGGTTGTCGTGCAAAAGAAAAAACACTTATCGGGCAGGGCTTCGATGAAAATGAACGTGCTTCCATCGCCCTTGCTGTCGGTGCCAAACGCGTGTTTCTTCCATGGACGAAGAAACGGGTTTTCCATCATGGATACGTTGTGTCAATCGTACGTAAGCGATCAAAGCAACATCTCCCATGATTCGAATATGAGGAGCGACAATCGTGGATTGCACTGGGGTCGATGGACCATTCGACGGCAAGTTGAAGTAGTAATTGTGAAATTCCAAGCCGTCCACGAGATTGCCAAGGGCTTCAGGCTCAAAGCACGTGAGTGAATCGTCGCAAAGTTCGGTGTAGGTGTCCCAGTCGCCAGAGGTAATGGCAACCAGTAGTTTTTGAGTCAATTCCAGGACGGCATCGCGATCGGATTCTAAAGACATTCTCTCTGTTTTCTTTCTAGCAAACGATAAGCAAAAGGTTATTGAGGAAAAGCGGCAAACACATGCAATTGCAACGACTCTTCGAGTTCGGCGGAGACAAGTTTACCAAAAACCAAGCATGTGGTTGGGGGAGTCGCTGCTCCTTGACGCCAAGCCCCCGGTTTCATCAGAACAGGAATTCGGGCTTTGCCGCGAGTCCACGGATTGCTCAGTTGCCAAACGCTGTCGACTTGTGGAGAGTCCCCTTCGCTCACATCCAGAACGGTAACAACGTAGTCGCCGACCTTTGCAAGCTCGACACCAGGAATTTTCCCAAGGGGCCCAAGCTGCATGACCGTTTTGCAGTTCTTGTCGTTTAGTATTTCACGAGAGAGCGTTTCCAGTTCTTTGCGCCAAACTTTCGCGGGCGGGCCGCTCAAGGATTCGGTCTGCTGCGCA
>CAITIF010000164.1 GCA_903892365.1 uncultured Pirellula sp.
ATGGTCGGCCGTGAAGAAGATGTACGTATTGTCCGCTTTTCCAGATCTGTCGAGTGAGTCGAGGATGCGTCCGATTTGCTGATCGAGATGAGTTATCAGCGCGTAGTATTCTCGCCGATGGACCTTGATGGCGTATTCGGTCCTTGGAAAGGGAGCAAGCTTTTCATCTCGCAAATCAGGGCCACAACCGATGGCATCCTTGTGCGGATACTCCTTGAGGAAACTTTGGGGAAGCTTGATTCGATCGACAGGATATCTATCCAAGAACTCTTGAGGCGATTGACGAGGGTCGTGTGGTGCATTGAACGCGATATACATAAAGAAAGGATTGGGTTTGTCTTTGGCAGTCTCGATAAAGCTGATTGCATCATCGGCTCCCACTTCCGACCAATGCTTGCCTCCGCTCCAAAAGCCTCCCAAGGCTTTGTCGGAAGCAGACCACTCATCCATTTCGTTTTCCACTGGGCGATGGTAAGAGCTTTCTTTTGTCCCCGGCATGCCGGGACGTACGTTTCTTGCGACGTCAAAGGTAAGTTCTGGGTTTGCTTGAATGTGCCACTTTCCCGTCATGTAGGTGTCATAGCCTGCAGACTTGAGCAACTGTGGCCAAAGCCGTCCTTCTTTGCGTTCCTTTTCGGTGGATGCCGAAATCTGTTCCGCATGCCAGACGCTTCGGCCGGTAAGCAACATATTGCGACTTGCAACACATACCGCCCCGCTCCATGATCCCATGTTGTAAGCATGGGTGAACGTTGTGCCACGCTGGACCAAACGATCGAGATTTGGCGTTTCAATGTCTGTATGTCCAAACGCAGATATCGCTTCGTAGGTGAAATCATCGGCGAACAAAAACAAGACGTTCGGCTTCTCTGCCGAATCACCAGCGGAAGCCAAAAACAACCAAGAAATACAGCAACCAACGAAACAGAGTGGAAAGGTCGGCGTTCGCAAGAAGGAGCGATTCATTCATCTGGTCCAATCAATTCCAAGGAGAGATTTTCATGATCAAGATACCCAGAACTTCGAATGGTGGCACCCATTTTTGGCTGGATTCTTTAAATCCCATTGCCCGACCGAACAATCAAGTCACACTTGGCACGCAAGGTCGTATCTGCGTCCCTGCCTCGTCCCAGATAGCGACATTGTAGCCCGGAGGGCGACATTTCCCTGCCGGCGGCGTGAGCCCAATGGCATCTTCTTTGTCATTTTCCGATCAAAATCAATATCGAAACTCGAACAAGGAATTTCGAAATCCCAACGAACACGTACGCCACTTCGTTATTCGACATTCCTTGTTCGTTATTCGACATTCAAAACAAATCGAAAGTAGATGGCACTTGGCACCAACTGAAGGGAGATTAGCACCGACTGAAGGAGCACAGTCCGCGTTCTGCTTCCATGAGTTTATCTCGGCGGAACGCACAACTGACAGCTATCTAGTATTGCTCTGGTTGACGTTAGATCAGTCCAACACTAAATCGTTTGTTTTTCCGTACCCCGGGAGTTGCCGAAGCGTTGGCTTGAGACTTGAGTTGTCGTAGCTGAGAACTCGTTCTTGGCCGACAAAGTAGGTATGAAATCCATCGACAACCAAGTTGTGTGTCGTTTGGGGCGTTGGGTTGACTTCTAGGCTTTCTAGGATGGACGAACCTGTCGCAGTTCGGAGTGTCATGCCAGGCTTAAGATCTCGAGTTTTCATCCAGCCTAGCCCGCAAGCCCACCAAAGATGCCCGGCGGTTGCTTCGATCGTTCCCTGGGACGTCACCATCTTGATGGTTGATTTCGGAGGTCGTACCGTGGTCATGAGAACTGGCTTCAAGGTAAGTTCTGCCGTCTCGACATCTTGCGAAAGCACCAAATCCCCAACCTGAACTTTCTCAATAGGAACTAAACCGGCCGACGTATGGACAACCGTTCCAGGGACTAGGCATGACCACTGGACCAACATATGTCCCGCATCTTTCACCGTATTCGTAACCTCTTGCCTCGAGGTGGCCGAAGCTACGACGACATTCTCCGTTTTAGAACTATAGACGAAGGAAGTTGGTTTTTCCGATTGATAACGTTCGTTATATTCATTCCACCAAGACCACCACAAATTCGGTTTGTCTTCGATTTCGGTGCCGGTCGTCGCTCGCAATAAAGCGCAGATTCGGCTTGTCATTTCGCGTTGATCTCGATTGCTTTTTGCGACGGCCCGCTCCTGCTGTTTACTTTGTTCGTCCAGATTCCCCGCCACCGCTTCAAAGACCTCCTTAGGGATATACGTTGAATTCACGGAACTCTCAGCAGTGGTAGTTTCGCCGGGAATGTTGACCGTTCCAAAATACTCAGAGGCGTTCTTTGGAATCTTCCAATATTCTGACCAATACGACATATCTGCTTGCGTTGTCCGAAAAATGCTAGATGAGTGATGCGATGAAAATTCGGATACCACGCTTACGAACTGCTGCGACCGTTGCACTTGTTTCTTATCTCGAAGCTCAATTCGAAAAAGTGTCTCCAAAGCTACGGTGCCATTTGGGCGTCGGACTAATTGATTTTCAACTTCCAATTCTCCGACCAACATGTTTAGCAGTTCGGGAACATAATGTGCCTTTGGATACTTTCGGATTTCTTCAGCCGTGACGGACCGAGATC
>CAITIF010000165.1 GCA_903892365.1 uncultured Pirellula sp.
GGTTGTGGTAGCACACCAAACCTGTTGCGAAGCTTGGGCACGAGACCCAGCTTCGCGTTCCTCACGCGGGCGCCGCACGCACGCTCTCGCGACGGTCGGGCTCGTCCCGACACGTCGCAAAAGCTTTGATGCGCTAGGCATCGCCTGGCCGACCAAACCTGTTGCGTTCGTCGGGCACAAGGCCCTTGAACGCGGAGGCCTTTGGGGCTCGGTTGTGGTAGCACACCAAACCTTTTGCGAAGCTTGGGCACGAGGCCCACCTTCGCGTTGCTCACGCGGGCGCCGCACGCACGCTCTCGCGACGGTCGGGCTCGTCGCGACGGTCGGGCTCGTCCCGACACGTCACAAAAGGTTTGGTGCGCTAGACATAGCGGACAGCCGACCAAACCGAGAGCAATGCAGTTGCCTTGCATCTAGCTCCAATGATCTCTCATAAGGAAACGTGCTTTTCGCACTCGTATACAGCA
Source organism: uncultured Pirellula sp. (assembly GCA_903892365.1). Lineage (GTDB taxonomy): Bacteria > Planctomycetota > Planctomycetia > Pirellulales > Pirellulaceae > JBKCUI01. The sequence goes on from CAITIF010000165.1 coordinate 468, forward strand.
ACAGCGGTACTCGTACTCGACCACCGTGCTTTCGAGTACGAGCACCATCCCATTGAGCACGAGTACGATAGAAAGCCAAACGGCGCGAGCGAAAAGAAGTCGCTAACCCAAAGGGCCGTAGGCTCAGTGGTCAGGACACGGTGGGTTGGCCCAGGCCCCACTAACATTTGCACCTTGAACGACAACACCCTTCTTGTGCCAATCGTACCATGTAGCCACATCCGATGCAGCGTACCGAATGGTTAGCCCGCATCGCCGACGATCAGAAAGGTTCGCCTCCGAACCATGAAGCAGTAGATCCGAATGCACCGAAAACTGCCCTGCAGAAAGCGTGACGTCCACCTCTCCATCGCCATAAGAAGTAGGATTCTTCACCGCGAGATCGAGAACCGTGTCGACATCATTCGTCAAGTCATAGTCGATCAGGCCATGCAAATGCGACTTGGGAATGAATTTCATATTTGCATTCTCGGGGTCCGCATCGTCGATAGCCAACCAAACGGTAACTGTCTTGGTTGGGCTCAGCGGCCAATATGTACTGTCCTGATGCCATGGCACTCGTTTTCCATCGCGCGGCATTTTGCAAAAGAAATGCGAACCCCAGCAAACGACATTGGGGCCAAGCAAGTCCGCGACCACCGAAACCAATTTAGGATGATGCACCAGTTCGTAGATACGCGCGAACCGCAAATGAGCCGTGTTGATCGAATAGCTGGTCCGCCCGAGTTCGATAAAGGCGGCTAGTACACCATCAAAGAAGGCACGCAATTCTCTCGACTCATCGCGGTCCAAACCTTGGAAGGGCATCAAATAGCCTTCTTCGTTGTACTTGCGAATTTGGTCTGTTGAAAGAACCTTGGGATCGGAAACAACCGATGGTACAAAACCGATTTGTCGAGGCAATTCCGCTAGCTGAGCTGCGGAGGGATTGGGGATTTCGTCTACTTTCATGATCGTCCTTAACGTCTCCTGCTATTTGAATCGAATTCACCGACCACGATCGCAACCCTGCGATCCCTCGTCTAGATCGGATTACCTTTCCATCGTGCAAACGCCTCTAGCGCAAAGAACTCGGGAAGCCCAATCTTATTATACGAGTCGGCCGTTCCCCGATTTCGATCCTCGGCCCGTTGCCAAAATTCACGTGGGTCACTTCCTGGAAAGAGCGCTTTGTCCTTTTGGCTTTCATGCATAAAAATCGATTGACGCTTTAAGGCCAAATCGCCAGGACTCAACGGTACCGCAATCTCGATCTCATGCAGCGGGTACTCTTGCCAAGCGCCACGGTATAGCAAAACATCCGGAATGGGTTCGTTTCGCTCTCGCATACGAATCAACGCAGCAAAGATCGCTTCGGCACATACGCGGTGTGTTCCATGGGGATCCGCCAAATCACCCGCAACATAAATCTGATCTGGCTTCAGCGTCTGAAGCAGCCGTTCGATGATCTCAATGTCCTCGGGGCCAACCGGTTTTTTCGCAATGGTTCCTGTACGATAGAAAGGCAAATCCAAGAAGTGCAGATTTGAATCGTGACATCCAATCGCAATAGCGGCTGCTCTTGCCTCGCTTCGTCGAATGAGCCCTTTGATTTGCAAAATGGATTCAGCATCCGGCTGTCCAGGCTTCTTTTCGTGAATAGCCGTCCGAACCTGTTCTGCCAGCGCGCCGGACTGAGCCTGATCGATACCGAACATTTGGATGTAGTCA
>CAITIF010000166.1 GCA_903892365.1 uncultured Pirellula sp.
CCAACGCAAAGAGATCGTGTTTGCATTGCTGAACCGCGTGAATCTGTTCGATGTGCGAAACAAATCGGTCGCTACTTTCTCGGGCGGGATGCGACAGCGATTCGGTATTGCGCAAGCTCTGTTGGGCGATCCAAAACTTCTGATCGTGGACGAACCCACGGCTGGTCTAGACCCTGGCGAACGGAATCGATTCTACAATCTTCTTTCCGAAGTGGGGGAAAGTGTTGTGGTCATCCTTTCGACCCACATCGTGGAAGATGTCAAAGAACTGTGCACCAACATGTCCATCATTCATCGCGGTCGATTGCTCTTTGCGGGCGCACCTTCGCAAGCCGAAGCCTCGTTAGAGGGTAAGATCTGGTCCAAGTCCATGTCCAAAGAGGACCTGAAACGCTGCCAAGTGGAGATGGACGTGATTTCGACCAAACTGATCGAAGGCCGGCCTTCCGTCCGCGTCTATAGCACCCAAGATCCCATGAACGGATTCCGCGCCGTCGAGCCTAATCTGGAAGACATGTTCTTCTATCAGATCAAGCAAAATTCTCGCACCAACGCTGCCGCCTAACGCGTGCAAGCAGCAGGATAACGTTTTCTGCGCATCAGTTATTCCAGCACCCCGAACCGTCTCGCAATCCGATCCTAGACAAGAGTAAGCACATGGAATTCTTTCAGTTTGAACTGCGATATTGGTTGCGCGGCTTCATGGTCTATATCTTTCTCGGGATCATCGCATTGCTCTTTGGCTTTGCAGCTGGATCCGACAATGTTACTGTCGGAAGTGCCATCGGCAATACATTCCGAAATGCACCCTATGTGATCATGCAGTTTTATATCGGTGCCGGCTTGTTGACGGCATTGATGGTGACCGCCATCTACGACTCGGCCGCATCCCGCGACTTCACCTCGAAGTTTTCTGACATTCTATTCAGCAAACCCATTAGCAAGACAAGCTATTTGCTGGGCCGTTTTTCAGCAGCGACCTTGATAGCGCTCATTCCTTCACTGGGGATCTCACTAGGGATCATCCTTGCGGGCTGGATGCCCAACCGCGATTTAGAACGTTGGGGGGCGATTCGATGGGACGCTCACTTGACCGCATTATTGGTTTTCGCAGTGCCAAACACATTGCTATTTGGATCCATCGTTTTCGCCATAGCCACATGGACTCGCAATTCGCTGTATTCGTTCTTGGGCGTGTTGTTAGTACTTGTTGCTTATGGTGTTTCCCAGTCATTTGTGACAGATCTGTCCAACGAGTATTTTGCAGCCGTTATTGACCCGCTGGGTGGAACTTCTTTCAGTGTGTTGACCAAATATTGGACCGTGGATCAACGAAACAACGCAGTCCTGCCCATGGATGGGACGCTTTTACTAAACCGAGCGATATGGCTTTCAATTGCTTGTGCGATCTACGCATTTGCCGCTTGGCGATTTTCGTTTGCAACTGGACCTAGCTACGGACGTAAGCAAGCGGCTGTGGCCAGTCCCGAACTGGATAAGCCATCGAACGTGGAATCCACCGTCGACTGGCCTAGAACCACTCCTAGTCCCAGTTGGTTTTCCCAATGGAGATCCAGCTTGTCGTTCGACATGGTCTCCACCATGCGAAGTCCTGCTTTTATCGTTATTCTTTGTGCAGCCATGCTCAATAC
>CAITIF010000167.1 GCA_903892365.1 uncultured Pirellula sp.
TGACCTCTGGACGAAGGAACGCGGTTCAGTTCATGCTCTAGTTGCTGGCACAACAGGCGGGGGCAAATCCAACACAGTGAATGTGTTGCTCGCTGGTCTCGTTGGAAATGGCGTTTGTGTCGTTGGTATCGACTGTAAAGCCGGCGAGACACTTCAACCATGGGCCGGCCTTCTCGGGTGCAACGTTGTCGATCCGGTTAGCCATCCCGACAAGGCTGATGAACTTCTCGAAAGACTCATTGCGTTGATGGAGGAGCGACATCGTTGTCCTGGCCCTAACTATCAACCTGTGGTTTTGGTTGTCGAGGAGTGGGCGAGTCTGCCTACAAAGCCAACCTCGATTGGTGACAACCTCGAACGTCTCGCCGCGCAAGGGCGTAGTGCCTCGATTGGTCTTATCGTGACAACGCAACGTCCGACCTCAAACGTCGGAGCTGTTCGCACTTCAACACGAGGCAACCTTCCATTGCGAATCGCGCACTCCACAGTCGGAGACCGTGCAGCATCTGAAGCCATCCTCGGCGGTGGAGAGTATGCGGCTGCCGACCTCCCAACGACTCCGCCGGGGCATGCGCTCTTACGCAACGGCGGAGGTGCAGCTGAAAGCGTGCGAGTCTTTCGTTGTATTGGTCCGCCATGGAAACCTGGCGAACTGAATCTGCCGACGCTCAATGACGTCGAGGCATGGGACCGAGTTGCGCAGCGTGAGGTCACGTTCGAACGTGAGTGGTTACAAACTGCTGAGCATGCTGGTGACTTTGAGTAGTTTTGGGGTATCGAGGCTGACTTTCACATTCGACAACGACGAACGCCCTTAGCTGAGCAGCTTGGTCGCCTCGTGCGCGGCAGCACTCCACGCGATAACGGAGCTCTCACCAACCTCACTGCATTGGAAGCTGCACACATTCGCGAAACAGACCCAGTAGCTGCGCGTTATCTGGTGCCGTACATCGTGCTGCAGACACTCCTCAAAGGTGCGGAGCGATGGTGCCTTCGGCTGTCGGAGCAAGACAGCGCCGCAATCGCGCAATCACGAGAACTATCTGAACGCGTCGCACGCGTCGCACTATCACGTGCTGGGAACACTGATGCTCCGCCATGGGTTTTTCTTGAGGAACGACAACCCGAAGGACCTTTCATTGCTCTTGCGCGCCGCATGTCGCGTTCCGCAGATGTCATCGCGCTCCGCAGTTTCGACCAAGGTGAAGTTGTTGGAGACCAAGTGTGGGTCATCGGTGAGAAGCATCTGCTTACTGCCGGGGTCGTCGCTTCGCGTGCCTACCGTGTGTGGCTCGATACCGTGACCAAAAAGTCCGGCACGAGTGTTTCGGTATCTGCTTCTGCGGTGCATAACACATTCCCGCTTCCGCATCTCTCGGACGCACAACAACGAGCAATCGAGGACGCGTCCGAGCGAATGTTGTTAGCGCGCACTTACGCTTCACCAGCCATCTTCCAAGATTTGAACGACCGTGCGAAGATGCCGCGACCTTTGCTGCAAGCACACGATGACATTGACGCAATCATCGCCGAAGTGTTTGGCGTTGATGTTGCATGCACGGATGCTCAGATGCAGCGTGCTCTCATTCGGTCTCATCGAGAACTGACGGAAAACGCGAAGCCACCGTCGAAGAATCGCGCCGCTTAGCTACTTGCGCGCGTTCTTACGTTTGATGGCTTGGTCGAGAGTTTGTCCGTAGCGTCGCATCGGTTCGTTCTGCTGGCGTTGCGTTGTCTTGGCGTAGTAGTGACCGAGTGCGTCACCGTGGCCAAGGATTGCGAACACTGTGCCCATCTGAACTGGCGGGTCTTGTTCTGCAAGCCATGTTGCAGTGATGTGCCGGTTCAAGTGCGCGCGCCAATGTGGAAGGCCGAACTTTTGGAGTACTTCATGCCATTCATCGTTGTCTCTGTTCAAGGTGATGATCGCACCATTCGATTGAAGGAACACCAGGTCTGCGAACTCTGGTTTGGGCTGCCACAGTTCCGATGTGCGCAGCTTGTCTTGCGCCTTCTTATGTTTGCGAAGTGCTGACAAGAACGGCTCATGTAAGACGATGACGCGTTCTTTTCTGTTCTTCGTGGTTTTCTTGATGTACCAACCAGACCCGTCGGCGTACCTTGCTAGTTGCTGCTTGACGACGATGGTTGGGTGTTCTGTGTCGAGACCGCGTATGTTCTCCCACGCCAGTCCGAGACGTTCTGCACGACGTAATCCGAGAAACTGCATTAGCCACCGGCAGTAGTCGGTGTTCTTTGTCTCGCTGAGTTTTGCGAGTAGCTGCTTGGCGTTCTCACTTGCAGTCTCAATGTTGTCGCTGGGGTCTTGTCTCTCTGGTGCCTTTATCGCCCGAAGTGGATTGCCCTGGACGAGCCGCTTTCGTTCTGCCCAGTTCAGACAGTTAGAAAGACCCATGTAGATGTTGCGGCGTGCAGGCTGGCTGAGGAGTTGCCCAACGGTTTCGAGTGTGCCGTCCTTGCTCTTTCGTGTCTTCTGTTTTTTCGGCAGAGTCTCAGCGAACAGTGTGAGCAGATGACTGTCCTCGAGTTGGTCGAGTTTGATGTGTCCGATGTGGGGGAGAATGTGCAGCCGGAAGTAACCCTCGTATTTTCGGGCCATCAGGTCTGAGACTGCTCCAGCGAGAAGCGTCTTGTGCCATTGCACGAACAGCTCATTGACTGTGAGGGTTGGGGCGCCTCTCTTGCGCGTTGCCTTTTTGCTCTGCGGGTTGTGATACGCGAGCCAGTTCGTCTCAAGTCGTGCCTTCGCGGCGGCGGCGGTATGACCAGTTCCGGTGATTCGTTTGCGCTCAACACCGGGCGGAAGGTTCTCGACAGATACATCGCGCGATGCTTGCCAGTACGAATACGGCACGAGTTTGCCCGAGCGTGGGTCGAGCTTCGTTGTGTGCTTTTCGTAGAGACCGCCGTCGTTACGCGCGCGGCGAGTTGCCTTCTTGACTGGCTTTTTGCGTGCTGCCATGTGTGCAGAGTATCTCATTACGCCACAGCTTTACGCCTAACGATGGCTTTCGCCCATGTCCAGCAGGGGTTCTACATGGACATGGGGAACTTGGTGGAGCTGGGGGGAATCGAACCCCCGTCCATCAGCCGTTGAACGCCCGTGATACGACCATTCCCAACATTGTCGCTACGCAGCAACACCGGCGGGTCGGCTGACAAACACCGAA
>CAITIF010000168.1 GCA_903892365.1 uncultured Pirellula sp.
AAGGTGGCTACACCTGCCATGACAAGCGGGGCCGTGAGATCATCTTTGCCGGCTGCTTTTTGCAAACAACCGGCGGGCAACGCCATGCTCAGCAGGCCTACTCCTAGGATGGCAAGTAGTATGTACCATGATGACACACTGACCGCTTGCTGGCAGATCGATAAGGCCACGGCACCAACGCGACGAATCCCATAAGGGGTTTTAGGGAGAGGTTCTGGTTCAAGCCAATTGTTAGGAAAAAGCCAGTCCCATAGTAAACCCATTACCGTCACGATGGTTAGCGAACACAAACAGAAAACGAACAGGGCAAAGGGGTCGCTCAGGGTCAAGCCGTAGAGAACGGAGATGGGGTTAAACAGCGGGGCGGTCAAGCCAAACGCAAGAATGGTCCCACCCGCAATCCCGCTGCGTCGCATCTGAACCATGATCGGGATCACGCCCAACGAGCAAACGGGCAACAGCATTCCGAGCAACCAAGCGTAGGGAAGCTGCCGCCAAGTGTGCCCTCCGAACAAGCGCAAAGTCCCGTCGCGCCCGAGGATCCGTTCCATGACCGCGGCAACCAGCCACCCCACCACGATCGTCGGTGCCGCTGCCACAATCGCTTGTAGCATCCGTATGATTCCACCGCAGATTAAGACGTCCAAGGTACTATCCTTTTTATTGTTCTAAAGTTTGAAGTCGTTGCAATTCTTGGCGACAAATCTGTTGCAGCTTCGCAATGGCTTCGGACACTCCTGGTTCCGCTTTCATCTGTTCCAGTTTCTTTCCTTGCTCAAGCATTTTTTCCATGCTGATACCGTGCTTCGAAGAAATCGCATCGATTTGATCGAAGTCGATTTTGGAAAGCTCACTATCTGCTGCAAGCTCGGGGAGCCAACGAAAAAGATCGACCCATTGCTGTTCCAAAGACACCCAAGAATCAGGCCCCTTTTCTGATGCCCCAGATTCCAGTGCGGCTAATCGATCCGCAGCAACAAAGATCGTTTCTGGCCAATGGGGCGGAAAATGCTCTTCATGTGCGTCGCTGGATTCCGTTTTTTCCCCAGCGTTGCAGCCAAAGCTCAGGCACAAAACAATCGCTAACATCCCCAGCCCCAAAGCCTGAAAAATGCCAGCGGTGGAGCCCTTGTCGAAACATTTCGTTAATCGCACAGAAGTGGTCATCCTATTGGTACGCTCACGGATTCGAGTACAGATGCAATCGCATTTTCGACATCCCCAACAACGCCGGTAAGCCGTACGGAAAGCACAGGAACGGCAACGTCTTGGACATCTTCAGGAATCATAAAATCTCGCCCCTGCAACATGGCTCTTGCTTGAGCCGTTCGCTGCCATTGCAGTAGGCCACGGGGGCTGAGTCCAAGCGCAAAGGAGTGATTGGCCCGCGTGGCTTCCGCCAAATTGACCAGATACTCGCGCACGGGTAGTTCGACAGAGACTCGTGCAACCTCCTGTTGTAATTGAAGAAGCTGACCGGGCTCCAAGACGCGTTCTGCGACTACCTCCTCCGTGCTTCGACCGCTTCGAGCCAACAATTCGAGTTCGCTTTTGCGATCGGGGTAGCCGATTCGAAGCTTCATGGCAAACCGATCCAATTGAGCTTCGGGAAGAGGATAAGCGCCAACACTTTCCACTGGATTCTGAGTTGCCAGTACCAGGAATGTTTCGCTCAGCGGCTTCGCCTCGCCATCAATAGTGACCTGGCGTTCCGCCATCGCTTCGAACAGGGCGCTTTGCGTTCGAGGAGTTGCGCGATTGATTTCGTCCGCCAAGAGAACGTCGCCAAAGACAGGTCCCGGTCGGAACTCGAAATCCCGGCTCTTTTGATTCAAGATGCTGAACCCCGTCACATCGCTTGGCAAAAGATCTGGCGTGCATTGAACTCGCATGAATCGCCCACCGATGGCGGTCGCGAGCGCTTTGGCCAACGTTGTTTTGCCCAGTCCAGGCAGGTCGTCGAAAAGAACGTGGCCGCGGGCGAGCACACACGCAAGCAGGTTCTCAACAACATCTGCCTTTCCCAATAATGCTTGGTTTAATTGCCCTCGAAGCGCATCAAGACAAGACTTTAATTCCAAACTGCTAACACTCATGCTGGTTGATTGGCTTTCATGGCAAGACTGGAGTCCCATTGGCTTCCAGCTGTTCCTCTTTTAAACAAGTCACGCATCCCACGCTGTACGATGACGTGACTGATCCTACTTAATTCTTGACGGTTTTGTTGAATCCACTCCTGGGCTTTGTCTTTCGATCCATAGGCAATTCTTTGGATCGTTTGAATGTACAAATGCCGATCGCGATCATTCAACTTGCTATCGCATCCGAGCTGAGCCTGAAGCCAACTACGAACGGTAGCATTGTTGGGTTTACTTACACCCCAAATCCACATTCTTACCCGAAGTAAAACGAGGCTCCACTTGATTCGCATTTTTGTGGGTGCAAGGACACTTGCTGCAAACAACAGCGAGCAGCAAGCGTCCAGCAAGCGGCAACGAAGTAGGATTGTCATCCCGAATAAGCATGCACCCAAAGCAACTCGGAATGGATGGTTTGTTGTGTAATCTCGTACACCCCACCAACTTTGGATGGCCCATTGGCTCCAGGATCGATAATAGCGAGGATGCGAGTACTCGCGGCATGGTTCTACGGGAATCCACACGCCGTGTGCATTCACTTCTACCCAGGTATGCATGTCTTCTTGCATCACCTCGGTCAGCCCCGCCCGAATGTCGTATCTGGAGGGGGAAGCGTAAAAGCCACTGACCAATCGACAAGGGATCCCTTGGCTTCGAATCAACATGGCGGCAGTGGTCGCGAGCAAATAGTCGGGAACGCGGCGACTTTGCACCACAAAAGAAACGACATCCTCGTTCTCTGCCTTAGGCACATTCTGTCTGTCCACCTGAAAGGTGCGGAGACTGGCAACAATGGCCTCCACCTTCTGCCAATCGGTAAGCCGATTCATGTCGGATCCTAAAACTTCGCGAACCAAATCGCTTCCTATCGCGGCAAGTGCCTTACCGTCTCGGTACGTCTGAGTGGTCGATGCTGAGTCGGCTACTGCAATTTGGCTGAGCAGGTTGCTCGGATCCCGAAGCGGATGCAATTGAGGAATATGAAACAATTGGTGGACCACCGTCAGCTGTGGTACAAACTCGCGACCAGGCATTGCAAGTTGGCCATCGCCAGTCGTTTCAAAAAAGTCCTCGCGATCCACTCGGTCGATGTGCACTTGGCTCAGCAGAGCAGGGGCCGCAATCCGCGAGGACTTGATGTTGATCAGCTTCACAGTCAGCCGCTCGTAGCCCGGATAGATCAGGTCGTTTACGAAACTCTTAAGCTGCATCCATGGCTTGCCTGCGATCTCGGTCATCTTCAAAACAGGAAGAGGCTTCGTCGCCGCAAGCGCTTCCGACTGGG
>CAITIF010000169.1 GCA_903892365.1 uncultured Pirellula sp.
TCGCGTCACGCATTCAAGAATGGAAACGTACCATCGAGTCCAATCCCGCCAAGTTTGGTGAGCTTGAACTTGCAATCCATGAAGAGTATCGAAAAGGTGCTGACATGGTCTTGGCCGCGTATCTAGTCATGGTACATGCAGTCGCCTCCTTTGATGCGGCTGCCGAATCGACTCGCAAACAATATGCCGTTCCGTTGACTCGGGGGCGTGTTCGACAGATTCAGCTACGACTTTTGGGAGGATTGGTTATTTGGATCAAGTCACTCTACTGCGAACCCAGTCGACGATGGTTCCGTGAGAACAATCCAGAAAAAGTTCCTGGCATCTACATCGGCTTGGCCCAGTGTGGAATTACAAACGGTATCTCACCTGCTTTGGAATCTCTGATCGTTCGCCAAGTGGCAGGTACTCATAGCTTTGAATTCGCGGTTGATGAACTCCAACGCCAAGGCATATCTATGAGCTACAAAGCGATTCGACGAGTCGCGTATGAATGCGGTAATGGTCTTCTTACGCTTCGCAAGCGAGAGATCGAGAGACTACGAGCAGGAACACTAATTTCATCTGGTGAGCTGGCAGGTTGCCGAGTCGTCGTGCAAAGCGATGGAGGTCGGCTGAAGTTCCGATATGAGAAAACGGCCCGAGCGGGAAGTGAGTTCAAAACCCGCGAAACGGCAAAGGAAAGCGAATCTGACGCTGATATCGAACACAATGCGATGCTACCCGAAGATGGTGGACGAGCCAAAGCGAAGAAGCGTGGTCGTAAAACCTACCGAACCGAATGGCGAGAACCAAAACTGGTTACGATCTTCATCATCGACCAGAATGGAAAGCAAGTGAAGAATAGTAAGGCGTGGATCGACGGAACAATGCAAGGTCCAGATGCCTTGGCCGAGATCATCGCCATGCATCTGTTTAGACTCGGTGCCGGTCAAGCCCAATCGATCACCTTCGCATCCGATGGCGCACCATGGATTTGGGATCGCATCGACGGGATACTGGCAATGGCCAAGATCCCATCGAGCGTGACGATTCATAAGGTACTTGATTGCTGCCATGCCATCGGGCAAATGCAGGCCGCGTTGAAGCAATTCAGTTTATCCGAAACGATGCTCAAAGGCCTTGGCCGTCTCCATCGAAAACAAATACGCGATGGCGACTGGAAATTGGTTGTACGTTCTTTAGAGAAGCGATTATCTCGGCATAGCGAGCTTTCTGAATCGACTCGGCAACTAATAACCCGCTCGATCAATTACCTTCGGCACCATGGCAGTGCGGGCCGGATGGATTACCCGACGTTTAAGTTGGTGGGAATTCCATTGGGAAGTGGAGCGATCGAGAGCGGTATCCGCAGAGTGATCAATATGCGTCTGAAGAGCAATGGAATGTTCTGGCTTGCGGAGCACGCCGAGTCGATCCTGCAGCTTCGCTGTCACTACATCAGCAAGCGATTGGACGAACGACTGGTAGAAAAACGCGTCGAACTGACTCGCAACGGAAAACTAGATTGGGCTCTTCTGCCGAGAGAAATCACCCCCGACCATCCCCTCAACACATCGGCCTGATCAACGAATATGCAGGGATTTAATGTGCGCAATTTGGAACTGCACCCCGTAAATCTTTGAAACTGCCCCCATCGATTTCTGAATTGACCACCAAATTGCCGGAAATCGCAGTAAGGAAAGAACAGTCTTCTTGATGGTTTTTTTGATATCCATGTCCCA
>CAITIF010000170.1 GCA_903892365.1 uncultured Pirellula sp.
ATCGAACCAAGATCGGAATTCCATCGTGCAATCAAAGCTGGTGTTCGACTGGTAGAAGAAGACCCAACGCGAATCGTTACCTTCGGAATTCGCCCCACCTACCCAGCGGAATCGTTCGGATACATCCAACGCGGCCAAGCGATCGAATGTGTCCCTGGAACCTCCACCTTCAAAGTGGATCGGTTTCGAGAAAAACCCGACAGAGCAACCGCAGAGGAATACGTTGGGGCTGGTACTTTTTACTGGAACAGCGGAATCTTCCTTTGGAAAGCAAAGACCATCCTTGAAGCCTTGCAAAATTTCGAACCCGAGATGTACGACCTCATCCAGAACATCGCACAGGGGATCGGTACCAGCGAATTTCAATCCAGCTTCGAAGAACACTTTGCCAAGATCAAAGGCAAGTCGATCGATTTTGCAGTCATGGAACGACATGAAAACGTCGTGGTGATCGAGGCTCCTTTTCAATGGGACGATGTTGGAAGCTGGCAAGCCATCGCTCGCTTGATCGAACCGGATGCCATGGGCAATGCAGTTGATGGCCCCTATCTTCCAATCGACTCATCCAACATGATCATTCGAAGTGAATCCGAACACTTGGTCGTGACGATAGGAATGTCGGATACGATCGTTGTTCACACACCTGATGCAACACTCGTTGCTCCCAAGACGGAAGAAGAACGAGTGCGAGAAGTGGTAAAGCAACTGGCCGAGCTTGGGCATCAGCAATATTTATAAGTCTCGATGGATTCATATCCATGACGGGTTGGATGCCGTCGACAAAATGTCGCAGGAAAAAAGATCCAGTATTTATTGTTAAGTATCTGTCGCAGCCTTTTTGCGACGTTGCTACGATGTACTTGTTGCATATAGTTAAAAACGGTGGAGTGTTTCGGGAGCCGAACGAATTCGGTTCCTCGCGCAGGGATTGAGAAAGTCGACCGAAATGAAATTCTGGAGGCTAGGGTGGCGAAAATCAGCGTAGCGGGTATTGCAGCCGAAGATGTCCTCAATTGTCTGCCGGACGGTGTGGCTTTGCTCGGACCCGATTTGGCCATTCTTTGGGCAAATCAGTGCCTTCAAGACTGGTTCGGAGGAGTCGATCGCACCGGTGAGAACTTCTACTCTGCGCTCGCCAACCCCGAAATCGTCGGTGCTGGCCTGTGTCCGCTCCAAACTTGCTTCTCAAGTGACCGCAACGCTAGCACTACTCTGCAAACCCAAAAGGGGAAGTACTACCATATTCACGCAGCACCACTCGCTAGCTTTTCCTCGAGCGTCAAGGCTGCTGGCCAACTGGACCGCATCGTGGTTACGCTCAGCGACGTGACCGAGGAGATTCTCCAAGAGCAAAAGCTGGCCGCCATCCATCAAGCAGGGGCCAAATTAACGGACCTCAAACCCGATGAGATCTTTGCGATGGATGTGGAGCAACGGATTGAGTTGCTCAAGGACAACATTCGCCATTACACACGCGATCTTCTGAACGTAGAAGTCATTGAAATTCGGCTGCTGGAGCAATCGACCGGGAACCTGATTCCTCTTCTGTCAGTCGGTATTGACCAAGTTGCCGCGGACAGGCGATTGATGGCTAGCCCGCAGGGATATGGGGTGACAGGATATGTGGCAGCCAGCGGAAAAAGTTACCTGTGCCGCGATGCAACGAAAGACAGCAAGTACCTAGAAGCTTTCAAAGGCGCTCGCAGCTCGCTCACCGTCCCTGTGATGCTTCACGACAGCGTGATTGGAACGATCAATGTCGAAAGCCCCACGTTGGATGCGTTTTCGAATAGCGATCAAATGTTCTTAGAGATCTTTGCCCGCGACGTAGCAGTGGCTCTGAATACTCTGGAACTGCTTGTAGCGCAACGTACTAATGCCGCACAGCAAAGCTGTGAAGCGATCCACGCCGCTGTCGCATTGCCAATCGACGATCTTCTTCTGGACGCCGTCCACTTAATGGAGAAGTATATCGGTCACGATACGGAAACCGTCGCCAAACTTCGAAGCGTCTTGGCCAAGGCCAGAAGCATCAAGAAATCGATCCAGCAAATCGGACAAACGCTCGCTCCAGCGGATGTAAGCTTGGTCGGCTGCCAAGGCGAACATTATTCGAAACTGATCGGCAAACGAATCCTCGTGGTCGACGCCGACGAAACGGTCCGCAATGATGCCCATTCGCTGCTGGAACGTTATGGCTGCACGGTTGAAACAGCTCATGAAGGGGATCAAGCCGTATCCATGGTGAGAAACTGCCTGGAAGAGCCCTACCATGTAATCATCACCGATATCAAGCTGCCTGACTACTCGGGCTACCAACTGATGCTGCGATTGCAGAAACTGATGACTCATGTTCCGATGGCACTGATGACCGGCTTTGGCTACGACCCCGGACATTCCATCGTAAAAGCACGCCAGTCTGGCCTGCATCCAAAAGCCATTCTCTACAAACCCTTTCGTCTGGATCAATTGCTGAGCGTCACCGAAACTCTCATCGATTACAGCCCAGATCCTTCCCAATAGTTTGTCGGTATAGTGTTCGTCGCTCTTTGCCAGTCCATCGCTATTCTACTGCTAATCGCGATTGGACATCTTGGTGTCTGGGTTGCCGCCTACAACCGAATTAACGCGACCGGGTTCAATCGAATTGCAATCAAGCGAATCGAAATCCTAATCGTCTTGACCTGCGCTTTTATTCCATTGGTCCTGATCGGGATAGAGCTTTACCGTCTTGGAAGCGACGGCTTGCTGAAATCTCTGTTCCCCACAGACTGGTCGCAATGGAGTTTGTGCACACAAGTCTATTGCTGCTTGGTAATCCTAGGAGCCTTTGTTATGACACCCGACTGGATCCTGGATCGCCCTTTCTTTGCAACCGCCGGTAAGCGATTTGAGGTTACGCAGCGCCACATCGTCAACCATCCTAGCGAAAATGCGACGACTCTTGAGGACTACATTGTTAACCCGTCCTTTCGCAAGATGGCACGTTTGCCAAAAAACGAAGTCGCCTCACTTGAAAGAAACGTCAAACGTCTTGCCTTGGCCGACTTGCCTGCCGATTTGGAAGGTCTTCGAATTGCACATCTTTCCGATATTCATCTAACAGGAAAAATGGCAACCTCCTATTACCGTTTGGTTATGGATTGGGTCATGGCGGAAAAACCAGATTTGATCGTGGTTGCTGGGGACATTGTCGATTACGCACATGCGTTGCCCATGATTGATTCTGTCTTTGAACAAATGGAAGCGCCGATGGGCAAGTACTTTGTCATTGGCAACCACGATCGAAGGCTCGAAACGCCGACGTTGGTTTGCGAACGTATGGAAAGTCTTGCTTGGGTGGATCTCGGTCGCATGGATAAGGTCATCACTCACGGCAGCACGAAGATCCGACTGATCGGGAATGAGCGTCCTTGGTTCCATCGAAATGCGAATGCGGAACGTCTTCGGCTTCAATCCTCGGACAGCAACCGCGAATGGCGGATCGGTCTATCGCATTCACCCGACCAAATCCGATGGGGACATCAACAAGCATGCAAGCTTTTGCTGTGTGGGCACACTCATGGAGGCCAGATTCGATTTCCTGTGATCGGCCCCGTGATTTCCCCGAGCTGGTACGGAAGCAAATATGCCTCGGGGGTGTTCGAACGACAATGCACCTTGATGCATGTTAGCCGAGGTGTCTCGGGGGTCCATCCTTTTCGATGGGGGTGCCTGCCCGAAGCAACTATACTAGAGCTTTCACGACAGTGATCGAGAATCATCAAGGGACTCGACAAGCCGAACTCCGAACACCATCATCGAACAC
Source organism: uncultured Pirellula sp. (assembly GCA_903892365.1). Lineage (GTDB taxonomy): Bacteria > Planctomycetota > Planctomycetia > Pirellulales > Pirellulaceae > JBKCUI01. The sequence goes on from CAITIF010000170.1 coordinate 3,809, forward strand.
TTCGATTCCTATCCAGAAACTCCGTTTTCAAATACATCAGTTATGCTCAATTCACGACGACACATGCGTTTCTTTTCAATGGCCTTAACTCTGGCGGCATGCATTCAAGTGCATACCTTGGACGCTCAAGAGCAACGAATTCCAGCCTTCACCGCCTACATCACTCCTGACTCCGACGGCGCTTCCGTCACCGAACAGCAAGGGATTGATCAATGGACAGATCCCAAGCAGTCCATCAACTGGTACGGCAAATTTGAGAAATCGGGTGATTGCTCAGCCAAGGTAGAACTTGTGTTGCCGAAAGGGGCGACGAGCAAATTGCGACTGACGATCGCAGACAAATCCGAGGACGTATCGGTCCAACAGAAAGACAATCAAGATATCTGCATTGCGGACTTCGGCTCGTTCGCTATCCCTTCTTCGGGGTACCATCGAATCATGCTGGAGTCGCTGAACGAAGGGGGCGATGCGGGAAACATCAAAGCGTTGCTAGTGGATGGGGAAGCTTCTTCAGGGGTGCATTTCAATCTCAAGGAACGACGCAACGCAGCCTCGGTGCACCTAGCGTATCCCGTTCCGGCAGATACCGAAGTTGCAGCTTTTTACAGCGAAGTCACTGCCATCGAAGATCCCACAACCACCTTTTATATGGCATGCGGCTGGCACCGAGGGTATTTCGGAATGCAAGTAAACAGTCCCACCGAGCGAAGAATCATTTTCAGCGTATGGGACAGCGGCGATGAAGCTGTCGATCGCAAGAAAGTCCAAAGCGAAAACCGAGTGAAGCTGATGGGAAAAGGGAAAGGTGTTTACTCCGGCGACTTTGGTAACGAAGGAACTGGGGGACACAGTCACCTTAAGTATCTTTGGAAAACGGGTGAGAAGCAGCGGTTTGTGGTGACAGCTCAACCTTCCGACAAAACATTCACTACTTTTTCCGGCTATTGGTTCCATCCAGAACAGCAGGACTGGATGCTTATTTCTTCTTGGAAGGCTCCTAAAGAAGGTGGTTGGCTGAAAGGCCTGCACGGCTTTAGCGAAAATTTTGGAGGCAGTAATGGTGATCGTTTGCGTAAAGCCTTGTATGGCAATCAATGGATCCAATCTTCGTCAGGCAAGTGGACGGAATTAACGCGTGCCCGCTTCAGTCATGACCCAACAGGCAAATCAGACCGCTTTGACCGATTCATGGGCGTAGAAAACGGACAGTTCTTTCTTAGCCATGGCGGTTTTGGCAACGGCTTCTCAAAATACGGTGACGAGTTTACTCGCGAACCACTTGGGATCCAGCCATCGATACCAAAGCAATAGGCATCGGTCTTGGCTCGAAGCAATTTTAGCGCTCGTTCATTTTCCACTCACCATTTTCGTGAACGACCCTGTGCTTCGGGAGTTTCTTGCCCTTGAAGGTGACGGACACCTCCCCCTTCTCCTTGTCTCCGAAAAACTCGAAAGCGAAGTCCTCGATCACGTACTCGCCAAAGGCGTCATGGAATGTTTCCGTGTACTGATGCAGCACCTTATCCCAACCCAGCTCTTCAAGCTCTGCCCGGAGTCTCTTGGAGAAAACATCTTGCAATCGCTTTGGGTCTTTGTCTTTGACAGACTTGAGCAAGCAAATGATTGGTTGCGCCTGCATAATCGGCTCCGCCCCCAGCCCCGATGATGCACCAACATGGAAAACAACTGCACCGATCAGGAGCACTCCGATCAGGAATTGCTGGACAAAGTTCATGGAGTTAGTACCGTTATTACGAACAAGGATTACACGCACTCATCGACTGTACTGCTGTGCTGTAGACAGTCCACCAAGGTTCAATCGCTTTGACGGCGTGAAGCCTCGCTTGGTGAACGCTTCCAGTCGTCTATAAGCATCCCAGAGAATCCCCAATCTTCTTCTTTGATTTCCTGGATCACGATGTGAATATGCTCGGTCACGGGGTTATCGTAAATTTCGCGATGCGATTTCTTTCTTGAAAGCTTCATATCTCTTGGTTTTCTTCAAGAAAAGGTGAATCAAAAACACAGGAATTAGGAGCAGGAATCCCCAAGCGCTTGCGACAATCCCGAAAACAACGATACCGATCATGAATCCAATAAAAATGCGTCGAAGTTCGGGTATAGTTCTATTTTCTTAAATTCATCCAGCAATTCGTTTTCGCTTCTTTGAGACAACTCTTGCTCGTTCATCTTTCCCGACTGTCCCTTTTCAAAGAGCTTACTTAGCTCGAACGACAAGAGTATATCGCGACTCAAAGCGCATTCCAAAGCTGTACATAGAACGATCTCAAAAAACCGATTCTTGTCTTTCAGACTTCACTTCCCATTCCCTTCGGCAATGTTGGGTGGAATCCATTGTGCCGCTTGCAGCCTTTGATCACGAGTGTGGCGTTCCGGACCATCAAGTGATTTCGTGATCCGATAAGACGATGATACGTATTCGATCGCAAGTCGATAAACGTCGAGTCGTTCGTGGTCGAAGATTGGCTCTGTCATTGGCGCCCTTTCGAGTACGAGCACCATTGCACTGAGTAGGAGTACAATAAAATCCTTGAACGATCTAGCCCGCATATTTGTTGTGGTTTTCTGATTCCTCCCGGTTGGGGCAGCGATTGCGTCTATTGGTAGCTTTCAGGTGTGCGCTACGCCGAACTGAACTCGACGGAAGCGAGAGCTGGCTCAGTTCCGGTAACGCACCAAACCTGTTGCGAAAATTAGACTCAAGGCCCTTTTTCGATGTTGCTAGCTGAGTAGAAATCATTGTTCTCATGGCAAAATTGATGAGAACCTTTCATTTTGCTTGGCAAGGAATCCTCGACTGTCTTATAACAGAGGCTCCTTCGAACGTCCCAGCGATTCATCCTCCCTTGGCCTCCCCCGGCTCAAAAAGAACTTTGAGAAACGATGTCGATTCCAACCTCCCTACCATGGCCCCTGTTTAGTTGCATACTGTTTATCTTACTGCCAAACGCAAGTGCTCAGGATCGTTCTTTGGTTCAGTTGTTCCCCGAGTCTACCGTCGCTTTCGTCGAGCTTGCACCGGCTGACCAGTGGATCAATCATCCTCTGCGACAGCAAGTTCAGGCGTCTGCTAGCTTCAAGGAAGTTTGGCGAAGCGAGCCGGTCATGAAACTTCGTAGTGGATTGATGCTGGCCGAGTTTGCTTTAGGCGACAAGGCAGAAAATATAATCACGAAATTGATCAAGGGCGGCGCTGCTTTGGCCGTGGACAAGGAACAGAAAGGGGTCGTTTTGGTAGCAAAAACGGAAAGCAAAGACTGGCTCGAATCGTATCTCAAAAAACTCATCAAACTGGCTCGGGACGAAGCGACAAAAAAGAAGGAAGATGATCCTCTCAAAGAAACCGAATACCGCGGCTTGCTTGCTTACAAGTCCAGGGTTGGAATCATCGCTGTATTGGATGAGTATCTTCTGATTACCAACAAGGATACTCTGGCGAAGATCATCGCGGATCGTTACATCGATCGATCTGCCGAAGGCTTCGAACAGACGGAACAATATTCGCAATTTGCGAAAGATCGAAACCAGTCTACCGATTCCTCCTCCACGGCCAAGGAAGTGGGTTGGTTGACGGTGGATATCCAGAGTCTTCGGGACGCGGGGGTGGCGCCGGACCTGCTTGGTGGCAAGGCGAAGAATTTTGGTGCCGAGATGATTCTTGGTGGACTGCTTGCAGTTCTCCACCAAACGCCAACGGTTTCTGGCACCTTGCGTTTATCGGACTCCAAGGTTTCACTCTTGCTGGACTCACCCTACCAAGCGGGTTGGGGTGGAGAAGAACGTACATTCTTTTTTGGTGAAGAAGGGAAAGGCTACGCGATGCCATTGCTGCAGTCCGAAAATCGGATCGCTAGCCTGAGCGCGTACCGCGATGTTTCCCAGTTGTGGCTTCGCGCTGGTGACTTGTTCGATGCAACGGTCAACGACCAGCTGGCGCAAGCAGACAGCACGTTGACCACATTGTTCTCCGGTCGCGATTTTGGTGAAGAAATCCTTGGTGCGATCTACCCCGAAGTTCGAATCGTCGTTTCACATCAAGACTTCAAAGAAGCTAGCAGCATACCA
>CAITIF010000171.1 GCA_903892365.1 uncultured Pirellula sp.
ATCGTTGAGATTGCAGGAACGTTCAAGGAGTCGATGGGTGGCCCGTTCGCACCAGGAGGCGGCAAGGTCACTAAAATGGAAAACTACAAGATGCTTGGTGGTATTCTTGAGTTGAAGGATGGCGAAAAAGTTTTCATCAAAGCGACTGGGCCGGCTGAAATCATCAGTGGCATGAAAGAAGGCTTCATGAAGATGCTTTCGGAGATTAAGCTCCAAGACGCCAAGTAAATTAAGTAATAGCTATAAGAAGGTGTGGGAGACAGCTGTCTCCCACCTTGGACGCTTGCGAAAGAAACGATCTTGAGAGTTGTTGTTCTTGAAACTGCGAAACAGGTTAATGATTTTGCAGCTGATATGGTTTGTGCTTTGGTCGAGTTGCGTCAAAAGCAACAGCAACCCACCGTCCTGGGACTTGCGACAGGGGGAACACCTCTGGGTTTATACAGCGAACTCATCACCCGACACCAAGCGGGCCGAATTTCTTTTAGCAACGTCGACACCTTCAATCTGGACGAATACGTAGGAGTCGCCCCGAGCAGCCCTTGCAGCTATCACTATTACATGCTGGAGAATTTATTCCGGCATGTGGATATCGATCTTACGCGAACTCATGTGCCGCAAACCTACGACGTTGATTTGTCGGAAAGTGCGAGCCGTTTTGAACTCCAGATCGAACAAGCTGGCGGCATCGACTTGCAGATCTTGGGGATTGGCGTGGATGGGCATATTGGCTTTAACGAGATTGGTTCGTCGCTGGTGTCCCGCACCCGAGTAAAAACACTAACCCATCAAACGCGTTCGGATAATGCTCGGTATTTCGAGAGTCTCGAACATGTTCCTCGTACGGCACTCACGATGGGAATCGCGACCATATTAGAGAGCCAATCTATTTTGTTGATGGCTCACGGTGCTGGAAAAGCGCAAACGATTCGGAACACCATCGAAGGCCCGATCACGGCGTCGGTGCCAGCGTCTGCCCTTCAGCTTCACCCTGATGTCACGATCGTTTTGGATGAAGCGGCTGCATCGTCCCTTGCCAACAGGGAATATTACTTGGAATCCGAGCGTAATCGGGGCTTGCTTTCCCGATCGTCTTGAAGCACTTCATCGGTGCTTTCAGGATCCACACGGCGACAACATTCGATCAATCTTTCCACGATTGCATCGAGAGGTTCTTCCCAAGTTTCTGGAGTGCTATTCTCGGGGGCTATTTGGCTGATTTCTTCGGCTAGCAAGATGAATCGCAATACGTGTCGAAACAAGACCCCTTCTTGTTTCTGAAAGCCACGGGCAGCGATGTACTTGTGGAAGTCGCAATTGAACTCCAGCAGTTCCCCCACGACCCAAACACCGCGTGTGTACACATCATGAACACGAGGGAAATCGTAGTTGAAAAGCCTCCGCATTTTTTCAGCCAACGGGATCGGACGTGGCGGCGGTGGCTTGAATCGGTCATCATCGTATTTGGATCGCGATGTGCCACCGGCGGTCGCAGCTAACGTTTCCGCGTCAGGCTCCTCTTCGTCGTCGGGCCATTGACCGGTCAGTTCCGAAACCCCGGCGAGTCCAAGCTCTAACAATTTTGGATGGAGAACTTCAGAGGCGAGCGGGCCTACGGGTAGATATTCAGGGGTCGGTACTTGAACCAACTTGGAGATATTGGCAGGCAGTTCCAATACGCTTTCCAGCGCTTGAATCCGCTCGGCTTCGTTAGCAAATTGCAGCAAGTGGATCATGAACAAACCGTACAGGGGGTTCATGCTGCGCAACTGCGAG
>CAITIF010000172.1 GCA_903892365.1 uncultured Pirellula sp.
ACAAGACATTATTTAGCAAGACGCGTCGAACAATTTTTTCTGGAAAAATTTAGCCATTGTAGATCGTCACATCACAACGAATTTCGCAGTCCAGAAAATTACTCATATCTAAAAATTAAAAGGGATCGAAACGAATGGCACTAACTTAGTTCGACTTTTGCAGTTTAGGCAGCCATATTGACCGCGTTTTCGAGTAGTTGTTTGATTTTTCGCGACCCTTGCCCAGCGAGAGCCAACGCGGAAACCTGCTGCCGAATACTGAGCCGGCGGAGGGTGATCAGCATATCGGCGAATGAAGGCGCGGATTTCGAAAGGTACCAGGGACAATCGGGTTGACGCCAATGGCGGTGACCATGTTGGGCGAACCAAAGTACGACAAGGCTGTACAACAACATCGCCATCGGTGCGGTCCGTTCGACCGACCGCCGTGTCCATCCTTGCGGTTCCTCGAACCCGAGATGTTGTTTGCTGTCATGATTCATCACTTCGACCGACCAACGCATCGAGTACCAGGTGAGCACCTGCTCCGCGCTGGCATCGGCACACGTGGAATAAAAGGCCTCTTTACCCCGCCCTCCCCGAAGCGCTTCGGTGGCGACGATTCGAAGCGACCTTTTCGGTGCCGCATACATTCGTGCCTCCTGGTCCGCCACCCGGGCGGTGTGATCACGTCCATATATTTTCAGTGTCACGCGGCGGCAACGTGGTGTCAGCATCTCCTCGGGCGTTGCCAATCGCACACCTCGAACGCGGGGGCGACCATTCGTTCCCGATTTGCGCTCCGGCGGAGCGGCGTACAACCGGGCGTCCTTTACCAACCGACTGGTTAGGTCGCAATTGGTCGGCAAGTAACATAGCAGGCTTTGTCCGCCGTATGCGCTGTCGGCGACCACGTGAAAATGCTGTGTTTTCCAATGTCTGCAAAGAGCTTCGAGCATCTCGAGCGCCAGTTCCGGCCGCGTGCGATAAAGCCGACGATGTTTCGCTGCGCTCTTCTGATTCAGATAAAGCCGGAACAGGATCGGCAGACAGTAATAGTGCCCGCGACGAAATGGCAACTCGACCAGGACACCCAACAGCACCCAGCTATGTCCCCAGTTAGTGATGGCCTTGCCGCGGCTGGAGAGGATCGGATCATAGTGCATGCCGGTGCCGAACATCTTCAAACCACGCTTCCGTGCCAGTGTGTCGTCCAGCCCCAACATGACGACGTCACCCAAAAAAGGCTGAATCAAATTGAATGTGGCCAATCCCATCGCATCAAGCGACCAGCGGGCAGAACTGAACAGTCGGTGGTACGACGAGAAATGTTTGCATGCCAACGGCCCGGCCGCCATGATCATCCGGGTGACGGTTCTTCGTCCGGCAAACACCCAGCCCGTCAGGACGACCGTCAAGTTGGCAAACGTTGGAGCCGTCATTGTTGCTGAGAGTCCTTGCACAAGTACTCCGAATGCCGGTACAAGATCCATTGCGAGCCTCCTTGCCAAATCAGGTTGAGAGTGATGTCCCAACCAATTGTCTCGGAGGCTCGCGTTTTCAATAAACCCCAGTTTTATTACCAGAAAACTGCAAAAGTCGAACTTAGGCAGGCCACGTAAACGGAAAGCCAAGGGAAATGTTGGCAATGCTACCTTCACTTGGCAGTCAACTTATATCTCGCACACAAGTTCACTACCGGATCCCTCAATGCACGCCGAATCTGTTTACG
>CAITIF010000173.1 GCA_903892365.1 uncultured Pirellula sp.
CCCATCGACAACCGAAGGCGAAACCTATTTATTTCGATACAACTTTACGCCAGGGTTGTCGATTCGAAGCGAAGTGGTGCACTTGGCCAAAATGGACAACAAGATCGATTCGTCGGAGCAAAACTCCAATTCACGAACGGTTTCCCAAAAAACGTGGGATGTTACCAAAGTCGAAAATGGCGAAATGACCTTCGAATATCGGATCGTAGAGATCGACATGTCTCAGCGAGTCGGCAGCGAGACCGAAGTGCGATACAGTTCCAAAAGCAACGAAGCGCCTCCACGCCAATTTCAAACCGCCGCTGAATCCGTCGGCAAAGTGATCTCGACGGTTACCATCGATCAGCAAGGGATGATCATCGCTCGCAGCGACGAAACCAATCCTCCCAATCTGGGCATGGGTGACATCACCTTGCCAGTTCCCGCAGAACCTATCGGCATCGGTTCTACTTGGGAGATTCCTCGCGAGCTTCGTATCCGACGCGATGATGGATCACTCAAAACCGTCCGATTTCGCGAACTGTTCCGACTGGATAAGGTCAGCGCTGGAGTTGCGTCGATCACGGTCCGCAGCGAAATGCTGACCCCCATTACCGACCCCAAAGAAGAGGCTCAAGTGCTTCAGCAACTGAGCAATGGCACCATCAAATTCGATCTGGACGCCGGTCGTATGATTTCGAAAGAACTGGCTTGGGACAAAGCCGTTGTTGGTTTCTCGGGCAGCGGAAGCGTCATGGATTATTCTGCCCGCCTAGACGAAAACGTCGTAGAAGCAGAAACAGCAGTCGCCTCGAAACCCTCCAACAAGAGCTCTGCCACGAAACGATAACCCAGGCGCCGTTCGAATCCAATCGCCCCCTTCGAAGTGTCGTAGGCCGTAACAAGCGATAGCGCAGTTAGGGCAAACCCCGTTGGCATCGATTGGCTCATCGAACGAGGGCAAATCTTACCTGGCACGCCCTGCCGTAACTGCGCCCTGAGCGACTTGTTACGGCCTACTTGCTAATGGCGGCTTGGGATATGCTAGCAAACGGCAAGGCTGAAACCTTGCGGATTGTAGGGATTGGACTCATGTTGATCTGCAAAAAACGCCGATCGGATAGAAATAGTTCAATTCACGAAGACGCCATCTCATCTATTTGGAACGACCGGATGTACGAGTCATTTTTCGGATTTGTCAAACGTCCTTTCCTAGCTGTATCTACGCTTGATCGGTACTTTCCGTCAACAAGTGTCGAACAAACATGCCAGACGACCACTCGAGCTATTTCTCGAGGTGAGGGACCTGTTGCGATCTTCGGAGGCACCGGACTTGGCAAGACCATGTGCTGCATGCGCGTAGCCGATAACTTTCGCCGCAACTTTGAAGTCGTGATGCTAGCGAGTTCGCAATTGATCACACGCAGAGCGTTACTGCAAAGTCTTTTGTTTGAGCTGCGATGCCCTTATCGCGAAATGTCCGAAGGGGAACTGAGGCTGACTTTGATGAATCGGCTTCAACCTTCCACGGAAAATCCAACCGACGGATTGGTCCTGATCATCGACGAGGCTCAGACATTATCGATCAAACTGTTGGAGGAGCTGCGGTTGCTGACCAATGTCGTCCGAAATGGGATCCCTCGCGTTCGTATGATTCTTTGTGGAACGATGAGACTCGAAGAGTGCCTGTCGCACCCTCATATGGAATCACTGAATCAACGGCTGGCAGCTCGTTGCTATCTGACGCCCATGAGTATGTCGGAGACGGCACAGTATGTAAAACACAAGATAGAGCTAAGCGGTGTTGACAGTTCTACCGTGATGACTCGCGATGCTCTTGAAGCAATCTTCCGAGGTTCGGACGGTATCCCTCGACTTGTTGATCAACTTGCAGACCAAGCACTATTACTGGCCTGTAACGATCGCGAACGGCCCGTTTCTGCAGCCATGGTTGGA
>CAITIF010000174.1 GCA_903892365.1 uncultured Pirellula sp.
CCAAAACGTTACAACCATTCTGGACCTCTTTTTTGCTTCGATCTTCACCTCCTATCCTAAAATTTCAGAACAGTCGGTTGCAATTTGAACCGAGAGAAAGTTGGGAACACAGCATGCTATTCCGAATACTGATATTGTGTCTTTGGATGAGCTGCGTTTCTGGTGAAGCGGCTCGAGCGGGGATGTCTGCGAGTAATTGGGTCGTCGCAGTCAATGGACAGTCGGTCGCTTCGCGTACCATTGCGAACCACTACTGTGCGGCTCGCAATTTGTCGCCTCGAAATGTCGTGGTTTTGAACGGTATCCCAGACTCGGACCAGATCACCGTCGATCAATTTCGGGAATTGATCCTTCGTCCGCTTATTGAGACAATCGAAAAGCGAGGGTTGGCTAATCAAATTCAAGGCATTGCCTATTCGGCTGATTTCCCGACGGCCATCGACATTCAGGCCGATATTGCCTCGCTTCAAAACAAATCTCCTTATCTGACTCCAGTGGGGTCGATCAATGGTTTGACCTTTTTGTACCGTCAGGTCTTGGCCAAAGATCCGTCGTACATAGGATTCGAAAGCAACTTGTACGCATGCCGGCCTGCTTCGCGGCTTTTCCTTCCCTTGCTGCCTGATGAGCAAGCGAAATCGTTCAAGACACTTTTGGACGAATCCAAGCACCTTGAAGCTGCTGAACTTTTGCAAACCGCAATACAGGCGTTGGACACCAGGCTCATTTTTCCGATGCAGTATTTGGAGGCGCAGCAATGGTCGAAGGCGAATGAGCCGGAGCGAGCACTTAAAGCACTAGAGGCCAGTATTCGAAATGGCTGGGTTTATCGCGAGCATCTGCTGAATGACCCTGTCTTTGCTTCAATCGCTGAAGACAAGGACTTTCAAAGAATTGCAAAGCGATGCCCTGAACAGAAGTTTGATTATTTTGCTTCTCGAAGTTTTGACGCACGTACCTTTTATTCCATCAATATGCTTGGCAGCGGTAATCCGAAGTATGGTTCTGCATACCTGCTGTCGATGACTCTTTCCGTCACGCGCGATCTGGGCATCACCAAATCCGAAGCGATCCGCAACCTTCAGGCCTCAGCGCAAGCGGATTTCTCACAGCCCGATGGTGAGTTTGTATTTACGAAAACGTCGGACGTCAGGACCAAAACGCGGGAGCCCAGTTTCGCATTCGTCTTGGATGCCTTGAAGGCACGAGGCAAGCGAGCGAGTATTGTTGAAAGTACGATGCCGCTTCGCGGGAAATCTTATGCGGGAGTCATGATGGGGACTCCTGACTTTGCGTGGGCGAGTTCTGGCGCAACGCTGCTTCCTGGATCGATAGCCGAGAACCTAACTAGCTTAGGCGGTGCGATGACTACCAGTTCGCAAACCAAATGCACTGAATTTTTACGTTTCGGTGCGGCAGCTTCGAGCGGTGCAGTCACCGAACCCTATTCGATTCAGAACAAATTTCCGCATCCTATGATCCATGTGCATTACGTGGACGGTCTAACTGCGGCCGAGGCTTTTTACAGTTCGGTCACTTGCCCTTACCAATTGCTGATCGTTGGTGATCCATTGTGCCAACCATTTGCTGATCCACCTCGTTTTACCTTGAAGCACACGCTTCAATCGAAAAAACTAGCGATCGCAATTCAAATGCAAGATCAAGAATTGGATTCAGAATTGGAGCCCGAAAGCATTCAGTTGTATGTCGACGGAATTTTGCGCGGCCAGTCACCTTACGATCCATCGATCCTTTTGAATCTCGATGGAGCCAAACTTGGGCAATACGAGGTTCGAGTCGCGGTCCTGAAAGGGCAACGGGTTCAGCAGACATTTGAGCAATCGCTAACGTTTGTCTTAGACGATTCCGAAGGCCAACTAATTCGACTGAGTGGGCCAGATGTATGGAGGCTGAGCGATGAAAAGCCCTTGCAGGTGCGCATCGAAAAACATGCCCGTGAAGTCACCATTTTGCAGGGGCTAGAGACGCTGGGGACCATCAAGGCAGGAGAGACATCCCTGGAGCTTTTGCCAAGCCAAGTCGGTTATGGTCCTGTGAAGTTATACGCGCGCGCTCAGTTGGAATCGGGAACTATTGTGGAAAGCGAATCTATTTCTATACAAATCGATCCTTAGTGAAGCGAAGTGTCTTGTTAGCCGTTTCTTTGAATCACGGATTACGGGATCTGGCTTAAGAACTTTGTTGAAGATCATCGATCTTCTTCTGAGCTTCCTCAATGATGGGCTGCACTTCCTTGTTCAGTCGATAGAGATTGACGATGCCTTCCCAAATTTGTTTGGCACCAACCGTGTTCCCGTCTCGATACAGTTTATCGGCTTGCTCCAATTTGCGTTTTAGCAACATGCGCAGTTCTTCGCCGCTGGGTGGCTTCGCCTCAATCTCTGCAATTCTCTTTCTGGCAAGATTAACGAACGCCCGTTCGTTTTCCTCATCCTTCAGCAAATTCACAATGCCTTTGTAGAGTTCTAAGGCAGTGATTCGATCTTCAAATGACTCGAACTTGCGGGCTTCTGCGTATTTCCTTTCTCCTTCGCTGGTTGGTTCCAGGCCGAACCGCTTGTGTTTTTGGATGCGTGCTTCTGCGAGCTCCATCTCGGCTTCCATTTCGATGTCCTCCAATTGTGACACTGCCCACTGGCCGTTCTTTCCGTCTGGAAATCGATCGGCAAGTTCTTGGAGATATTTATTGGGGGCGCCTTTAATGCCGTCTGCATCATGGCGAGTCATAAGCATCTCGGCTTTTGTTCGAAGAGCCGATTCGCTAAGCGGCCAAGCTAGGTAGGAAATGAGTCCGATTGCAGCGACCAAGATCGCCAGTAAAAACAGGGGTCTTTCGAAGATGCCTGCTGGGTCCGACCCATTGTCATCTTGATGTTTTTTCTTTTTTTTCTTCTTATGCCCAAGAGCCTTTTCGGCTTCGGCTCGATTGGTATTCAATTGCAGAGGGCTAAATCCAGAGGTAGCGTGTTGAGCGACGCCGATTCCCTCGCTGGCTCGTCGTTGAGCTTCCCGAAGTGCCATGACGGTTGCGTTGGCCGAGAACGGCCGCTTGATACTTTCTTTGCTCAGTAACTGCTCCACGATGGAACTGAGCCATACAGGGCAGTCGAAGACGATAGTAGCCACAGGTGGAGCAACCGTTTCCGCGATCGCCTTTCTCATGGAAAGGGCGTTTGTGGCTTGGAATGGGGATTGGCCTGTGATGGCGTGATACATGACGGCCCCGACGGAATACAAGTCGGAGGCTGCGTCGACGATTGGGTTTTCCGAGATCGTCTCGGGTGCGCAATAAGCTAACTGCTCTGCGGTGAGCGGTGCGGACGCGGCTGTGCCACGGCGAAAATCCGCAAGTTTGACCTTTGTACCGTCCGTCGAAACAATCACTTTGTCGGGGCGAATCCTACCGTGGATCCAACCGGCTTGATGGGCTACGTGAAGAGCTTCGCAAAGCTGTAGCCCAAGATCCAGAACTAGCTCCCAAGGTAATCGTTCTTTGCGTTTCAAGGTGGCAAAGAGCGAGTCACCGTCGGCTAGCTCATAAACCAGGTAAGCGTCCTTGGCGTCGAACCCACCTCCGTAACATCGGACGATATTGGGGTGTCTGAGCGCCTTGAGGCTTTCCATCTGCTGTGCGAACTCTTCTTTTGCCTCGGGCGTCATACCCATAGGTTGCGAGAAAACCCGAACCGCGACTTGAGCTTTTTGCTGAATGTGGACGGCACGAAAGAGAGTCGAGCCTCGCTCTCCTAGTGGGGATTCCAAGGCCAGGGGACCGATGCGAGAACGCGTCACTTCATGATACCCCTTCCGTACTTTGCCCAGCAAACTTGAGCCCGTTGTAAACACAATGACGCACTGCTTCCACATCGACCCCCGTCACAATTTCTATATCGCGTCGACTGGATGAAAAGGGGCGACGGTCCACGATCGTGGCTCCACGCGTCAATTCCCCTAGCTCCTCTACTTCCACGGAAAACTGGTCCGTTGTAAACAATGAAGGCTCAAGCAAGTAAACGACGCCGATCGCCGCTTGGAGAGTGATCGATTCTTGGGCCAAGCTTTGGCGATGGGTTCGAAAGAAATGAGGCAGCATTCCATGAAGCAGTGCACCCGCACGCGTATGCTTGGGGGGGAGCAGGCTCATGAGATTCAAGTCGAAAGTGACTTGCTTGGTAACTTCCAAAGGCAGCATTGACTTGGTAGTGGCCGACCGGAGAACGGTTGAAGCGCTGGAGGGATCGAAATGCATGTTGAATTCCGCTGCCGCAGTCACGTCTCCAACACAGTCTGTCGCTCCACCTACAATCACGATTTTATCGACCGATTCAATAATGCTGGGATCTCGAAGAAACGCACGAGCGATCCCGGTCAATGGGCCTAAACACAAAAGCGTAGTTCGTTCGGGGGCGGATCGAAGTCGGTCTGCGATCAGCTTATCGCTCGACATGATGTGAGTTCGATTGACGGGGGTCAGGCCGATGTTGCCAAGGCCGTCCTCCCCATGCAAGAACCGACTGTCCGATACGGGAGCATCTTCTGGATCTGCGCCCGCACCCAGACGAGGATGTCTCGGCGGATCTAATTTCTCCAAAAGGCCAAGAATATTTTGAGTCGTTCGCTCCGACTCGACACTTCCGGAACACGAGGTAACCGCTACAACTTCTAGTCGCGGATCAAAGAGCGCCAGGATTAGGGCAACAGCGTCGTCAATTCCCGGATCGCAATCAATAATGACTTTTCGTGGCATGCTAGACAAACAACTTGGAAAGGAGTCAACTCAAAGAAATGATCGCTCAATGGTCATAATCCATGAACTCAATCGTTTTCGTATCTAAAATGAAAATGAACGTCATCTTGATATCACTATGTTTTAAGTGACAAACCCCTCGATTGCTAGTCGCGTACTCTACAACACACCTCAAACATGCTCGAAGAACACCTGAAAACCGCCCAAAACGGTATAGATCTTACTGTCGACCAGATGCAGCAAGCCATTTTGTGGATGCTGACGGGACAAGTTTCAGACCAGCAGATCGCGGATTTGTTGATGGCCTTGGCTACCAAAGGAGAATCGGTGTCGGAGCTTGTTGGAGCTGCTCGAGCCTTGAGGTTGATGATGTCTCCCATTCGATCGCATCGAACAGGGCTGCTGGACACTTGCGGAACCGGGGGGGATGGTGCTAAGACGTTCAACATTTCGACAGCTGTTGCGTTCGTAGCGGCGGCTGCAGGGGCGAATGTGGCAAAACACGGAAACAGAAAAGTGACTAGTGCCACAGGGTCCGCAGACGTCCTGAGCGAACTGGGCGTCAAGATTGATGCGTCGCGGGAAGTGGTTGAAGCCTGCATGAATCAGCTTGGTATTTGCTTTTGTTTTGCGCCTATGCTCCACCCTGCTATGAAACATGTGGGAGCGGTCCGGCGGAGTCTATCGGTCCCCACTCTGTTCAATTATTTAGGCCCGCTTTGCAATCCTGCGGGGGCGGCCTACCAGATTATTGGGGTCGGAAAAAAAGACCTGCAAGCCAAGATTGCGGCGACATTGTTGCAACTGCCAATCGAAGGAGCAATCGTCGTACGAGGTGAAGATGGGCTCGACGAGGTATCTTTGTCTGCGGACACATCGGTACTGCATATTCAGCAAAAGATGCTCACTCAGACCATTTGGACG
>CAITIF010000175.1 GCA_903892365.1 uncultured Pirellula sp.
CAGGTGGCGATGGAAAACTGCTTTTGCCGCATATCGATCAGCCATGTCAATTCGTCGACCATTTGGTGTTGGCTGGCTTAAGTCTGATGCAAGAAGTCTGAAGCTCGCGAATTCGACGAAAGCTGTCGCACTTTTGAACAGCGCTCTATCGAATGACTTACTTGCATTGTGGTTTTTGATGTCGACATGGTTGCGTTGTTATCGCAAGTTCATGGTGGATCGTATCCACCTTTGGAGAACGGATGGCATCTTCCGATGCGGAGTATCCCTTTCCAAACCCCACGCAATGCGCCGTGCTTTTCGATCGCTTCGATCATGTACTGGGAGCACGTCGGAGAGAATCGGCAGTTGCTGCCTAGCAATGGACTGATCCCACGCTGATAGAACCGAACGCCGCAAACCAATAGGGTTCGAACAAGCTTGGCTGGAGAGAGCATTTGGGTCTTAACGAATTACGGCTGTACTAAGCGCACGATAGGGGCAGGGCGATTCGTTTCTCGAACATTCGGGAACAAATATTGGCTTGTATTGTAGCCTGCCGTCCCCTCGTTATCGACATTGGGGGCGGGCGTCTGGCCGATTCCCGTCTGTGGTGCGGATGCGATGATGATACCTGGATTCATAGGCTCGCTGTATGCTTGGTTGGTCCAGGCGTGTGGTAGAGTCAAAAGGCCGGCAAGGGCTGGCTGCTGTGCTGATTTACGTAAATGCTCTACCAAAATTCGTCTCACTTCGAGAACCGCTCTTGCAGTTCGATGAATGTCTTGGTGTCGGGATTGGACCAAGATCTCGCTGTCGACATCGTCCATGTGAGCGCTTTCGACATTCACGATCCCATCGCTGTCGGTGGCGTCTTTGCCAAACCAATTGGATTTTTCCATGATGCCGATGATATTGTGATAGTTCACCCAAGGAGCCCGTCTTGCTCGCAGCATGGTGGGGAAGATAGGAGACCCCGGACTGAGTGAGTCGATACTGGTGGTAGTGGTTAGAAGTTCTGTGTTGCGAAATAGACCAGGGTTTTGCCGGATCAGCGAATTCCCCATGTCGGTGATGCTGCTTGGCAACTTAATGACATTGCGACCAACCCATCGCGTGTAATCATTTGCATAGTCACTGCCGCGGTGTGGCGTACCAATGGTAACCACACGTTTAATCGCGTTGTTGGGATGAAAGAACAAAGCCGCAGCAAGACGTTGGCGTTCTTCATCATCACCGCGGACTTTTTCGTAAGGCTCATCGCTGAGAATTCGCCAAAACTCTTCGCCGCTTTCGATAGTCTGCATTCGCGAGACTAGCCCTCCCATGCTGTGCCCAACCAGGACCATGTTGTCGAGCAATGGATGCGATCCGTCTGGATCTAAAGTCTTGCGCAGTTCAAAAAGATCGCTCCGCATCTGAGTTGCACTAACCCAAAATGGCTGCCCAGTTGGATACTGATAAAACCAAAACTGATAATTGCGTCGGAGCTCTTGAAAGGACCTTAGGTCGTTAAACATAGGCATCCAAGTCAAGGGACTTGACCACAGTCCATGCACCATCACGACGGGAATTCGGTTGGGATCATAAGGTTCCAGCATGTAGATTCCCCGAAGCTTCTCCGACTTGTTCGGGTCAAACAAACCTAAATTACTGTTGGTTTGCTCGCGAAACTTTGGATTGTCTAAGAAGTAGGCAAGTGGGGTGCTCAAATCGGACTGCAAAGGTACGGTTCGGGCGTTGAGTTCGATGTCGGTTGAGTCCAGTGGATCATGCAGTTCCAAAACGCACGGGTGCCGATGTTGGGAGTCTCGTGACACGTGAATGGTTGGTGACGTGACGCGAAGAAGAGCCGTTACAGGGAATGAAAGTCCCTCCGGGTAGTACTTTTCTTCTTCATCCGCTTCTTGATGGGGTTGTCGCACCGCGATCATCGGTACTCCCACACCGTAGCTAAGATTGGCGGATTCCAGCCCTTTGACTTGGAAATCACTGCAGAACTTCAGGGATTCAAAGTCCGCTTCGTGCCATGCGCCTCGGGACACTACCTGCACGTCGTAGTCCTTTTTGGAAGTTGAAATGCGGTAGCTGTTGCCGGGCTTCAGGTTTCCTTGCTTGCTCACTAGTCGCAAGGTAGCTTCGAGGGCTGCGTTGTAGAGATCGCAAGCGCCGCGAAACTGGGGATCGTAAGGGTTTCGGGAGATATCTAGCTCTGGGCAGAACAAGTACAAATAAGCGTTGCTCACGGCAACCGTATACATGTCCAGGGCACTACCCTCTTTGCTAGCTTTTTCTGCTTTGCTTCCAATGATGTAAGCAAGTTCGGAAATTGCGTAGACCTTCTCGGCCCCCTTTTCGTCCATCGCAAGCTCTTGCAATTGAACAAGGCATTCCTCCGGATTCGACTTATACAAATCAAGTAGAGCGTAGTGCCGCAACAGAGTTGTTGTTCTTTGCGTGACCTTGGGCCCCGTGCGCGAAAGCAGATCCAACGATTCCGTGAGGGGATTGTTTGGAGTGCTGCGCATTTGGACGTACTTTTGCGTCGCGCACCCGGTGCTTATCAAAAAGAATGTTCCCACGAAGAATACGCAGAAGCAAAAACGATCCCAAGGCCGTAGCCTTGGCAACCGCTTCGCAGCTTGCGTTTCGAACGTGTGGACCCAAACGAACATGGAACCTTCCGGAGAAAAGAAACTCAGCACATTTTGTTCAGGGTTCATAGCAACAAAGGCGTGCTTCTAGCAATGGCAATGATTTCTATGGTCGCGCAAGAGTCGTCTCCCAAGGAATCAGAAAATGGGATACATTGCAGGGAATTGGGCAAATGCGATTGCCCTCGATTTCTTGCTCAATGTCCCAGGAGGTGGCGTCTATGTTGAAGCGTTATGGTCAGTATGCTATTGGTTTAGCTATCGTTGCTTATTTGTTCTGTTCCGCAGCAATTCTGCAGGCTCAAACTCAAGCGCCCCCCGCAAGTCAAACCAAATCGGCCAGCGGAAAACAAGAAGCTTCTCAGGAGGCACCCCAAGGCACGTTGACCCCAGCGAACATTGCATCCGCGACACAAAGTGAAATGGAACACGCCGCGCTCACGCATTTGATCGAGTCGATTGAGCCGTATTTTAAAAAGAAAGAAATCAAAGGGGCTGCCACGCTTGCTGGCTCGACAACAATGCAAGCATTAGGGAAGTCATGGTCCGACCGTTTTAAGAAGTTTCATCCTGAGGTTACCTTCACTCGTGGAGTGGACGGAACGGAGGCTGCATTGAAGGCTCTTTCGGAGGACCCGAGTGTGATTGCTGGGGCAAGCCGACCGTTGACGGATGAGGACACTGCAATGCTCAAGAAGGGGAAGTGCAAAGATCCCCTTGCTATTATTGTCGCGTTGGATCCTCTTGCATTGTATGTGCACAAGGATAATCCGATCGCTGGCATTACTCCTCAGCAGTTGGAATCCCTTTTCCACGCTCCTGGGGGAAAAAACAAGCATGCTGCCGTTTGGGGTGATGTCGGCGTTGCCGGAGAGATGGCAACCAAACCCGTCCGAATTCATTCTCGAAGTGAAACGAGCGGTACAACAACGTTCATCAAACAAATGATTTTGCAAAATGGCGAAATGGCGAAAGAGGCTCAATCGCATCGGACCAGTGAGGAAATATGCAAGGCGATCGGTAGCGATTTGCAAGGTGTCGGAATTTGTGGATTCGGTGAAGCAACTCCGGACGTGAAAGCCGTTCCCCTCGTTTTGAATGGTGCTCGCATTCCTGCTACCGAACAGGCTTTTCTGTCGGGCCAATATCCGTTTGTTCGTCCGCTTTTGCTGGTCATCGACAAATCGCAATTAGCCAGCGACGGTGGCTTGCGAGAAGCCGTACTGCGTTACATTCTCAGTCGAGATGGCCAACTGGAGGCCGTTCGCGCAGGCTTTTTCCCAATGGACCCCGCATTCATTCGCCAAGAGCTTGACCAAATCAGTGGTCCGCAGATGCGATAGCTCCACCGATGCGACAACTTAGAGCTGTACATCGCAATCGATGTACCTCCGGACACTCACTCATCAATTCAAATAGCAACTTAGGAAACCCATCAATATGACTCTTTCAAAACTCTTACATCTGCCAGTCTTATCTGGTTTTGTTTTTGCGTCTTTAGCCAATTTGACTTGTTTCGGTCAGAGCTGGTTGGACTATGCTCGCACCGCGCAGCCCAAAGTGAATGTGGGAGCACCCAACAACTTCAACACATCGGGTGGATTCCCTTCAACCTCATTCCCGTCGACCTCGGCCCCGCAAAATTCTACCGTCAGTGCCAACCCGACGAACTCCGGAATGGCAAATGGTGGCTCGTACGGCGTAGGACCGATGCTGGTACCTAATCGCAAGGATTGGAAGTTGGGTGTGTTCGTACAAAACACCGATATCGGCGCGCGAGTTACGCAAGTCGAACCCGGCAGCGCAGGACAGCAGGCTGGTCTAGAGCCCAACGATATCATCGTGGCCGTCGGTGGCAGCAGAATCGGTGCCTACGACAATCGCATTGTTGAACTTGCCGAAGAATTGCGGCGAAACACAGATAGCTTGGGACGAGTTTCCTTGTTGGTACTTGATTCGAGACAACAAAGGCTCCAGACTTTGCCTGTCTCCATGAACAGCGCTTCCAGTTCCATGACCGGTTCAGTCATGACACGCGATCGAATGCAGTTGCCTTACGGTGCAGTGCTTACCGTCCAATTGCAGAACGCTAGCAAGCCGTATTATGAAATTCTTGGTGGCAAGTCGGTAACCCAAGCCAATAGTGGAATGCCTATCCCTTTCGAACTCAACTTCGATCCACGATACATTGATCCTCGGGACCAATATCAGTTGATCGCTTTCATTTCTTCGGGAAATCAAGAACTTTATCGCCTATCGCAACCCATGCCAATCAATCCGAATACTTTGAGCCAGCCGATTAACTTGCTTTTGGATCAGTCTCTGGGTGGTGGTTTTGTTAACACAGGTTCACTAAACAACAACCAAGGTAACGTCGTAAGTGTGGGCTATCCTTCGCAAGTGGATTCTAATGCTGTTAATCAACTGTACATCAAAATTCTTGGTCGAGCTCCAAGCGCCAAGGAGACGTTGGCTTGGAATTCTTACTTGCAAGGAGGGAACTCGATCAACGATGTGGCTGCCAAACTTCTATCCAGCCCCCAGTTCCGCGATCGCTTTTCGAATGAGTCCGCTTACTTCCAGCAAGTGATTCAACTGACATCCAATCGAGTCCCTAGCCAGCAGGAGTTGTCGTTTTGGCTAACACGACTTCAAGCAACTGGTTCTCCCGAAGTGGTTGTCGGTGAAATCTTGAAAAAGAACCAATAACTAAGCTCTGGAAATAACAGCAAGATCAGCAGCCCACGCTTCGATCAGCGAAGCTGGGCTGACCATTCGATCGAGATGCTCGCGAGCCTCGATGCAACGTTGGATGGCAGAGACAAAAGACTGGCTGTCTAGAGCTGAAAGACGTCCGAATCCTCCATCAGAAGCCTTGGTACGCGGCATTCCAGAGGATTCGATTTCGATGCCTTCGCGCATTGCGGAGCGATAGAAAAACAACGCGAAGTCGAGAATGACTTTCAGTCGCTCGCGGCGAGGCTGCGATTCCGTGCCAACCGATTCCATATTGCCCTGCACGGCTTTCGCTAGTTTGGCAAAGTCGAGCGGCTTCTGAACCAAATGATCAAACAGCTCCTCTCGAAACGAAGACAATTCTTCATCGAGCCAATTCGCGACTTGGGCCATGGATCCAGCGGCTTGACTGGCAATCATCGTTGCTTGCTGGGGTTCGCTTACCAGTCCATTTCGCAAAATCAAAAGAGTCAATTCCTCGGTACTCAGCGCCTGAAATCTCGCCATTTGGCATCGCGAACGAATAGTGGGTAATTGTCGCTGAACGCTCGTGCTGATCAAGAAAATGAGTGAACCGGGCGGGGGTTCTTCCAGAGTCTTCAGCAGACAATTTGCCCCTTCCTCGTTAAGCGTATCTGCGTCATCGATGATGGCAATCTTTCGGCGTCCAGAATAAGGACGCATTCGCAACTCATAACAGAGGCCAGACCGCATCCGCATTTCTCCCTCTCCGATCAATTGGTCGAGAACCAGAGTGGTTTTCTCTGGCCGGCGAGCAATTTCAATCAAGTCAGGATGGCTTCCAGCGTCGATCTGAGCACATGTTTCACATCGGCAACAAGGAGCGAAGTCCGAAGGGGAGGCTCCGGTGCATAGCATGGTTTTGGCCAGCAGTCTCGCAAAAGTGCGTTTGCCAATACCGTCGGGGCCGACCATCAAGAACGTGCTAGCAAGTCGGTTGCTTTGAATCGCATTGCGAAACCAATGACGTTGTCGCGAATGCCCAACATAAGAATTCCAGTCCATCGCCGACTCCGTTATTGGGCTTTGGGGTAGGAATTGGGATCGAAAATGGGAGGCAGTTTGAGACGTAACCCTCGAATGGTGAGCCAGCCCAACATGTCGTTTTGCACACTCGCTCGTCCGCGATCCGAAGCAAGCAATTTGGTGATAGCTGGAAGCTGAAAATCGTCGGATCTCCACTGAGCATTTCCAGTTAGTTTGGGGATCGATTGTTCCAGCGTAGCGGCCGCCACGGACTGGGCATCGAATTGACTCGCTTGATCGAAACTGCTACGCAACTTTGCTAGTTCCGCAAATTTGGTCGAGTCTGCGTTCGAATCCACCATGAACTTTTCCAATCGATCGTAGCGAGCTTTCAGTTCCAATGAGGCGTTCGGCCAGAGCGAACGTACCTGCTCCAGCCGATTCATGATCACTTGGAAACGATATCCCATGCCAAAAGTAACCGCGCTCAATAGTACTAAAATCGGCACAAAGCAAATTACGAAAACGCGACCAGGGATACCGCGTGCTTTCTTCGTACCGTCTTGTTCTATGGCGCCGGAACTCACGCTAGACTGCCACCGTGAATCTTGTAGCCTTCCAGCTGTTTTGTTTCCTCGACGACACTGCTACCGTCTGGGGTTTCATCGGATTTGATATTGAACCAAGATTCTTCGAACTTGACGAAGCCTGCTTCCCCACGTGCTCCGCGCTTCATGGCGACGTTCGTGGTAAGTGCAATGACGGCGTCTGCCATAGCAACTTCTGGATAGCACTTGGGGCGGTTGCTAGGGTCTGGGTTTCGGATGCAATAAGCCCAGTGCTCGATCTCTTCGGTGTAACCACGGCTGACAGGGCCAGCTGCGGCAGCGGCCTTGGCGACGGGTGCGGAAGATCCACCGCTTGCTTGCGTATCCAAAGCGTAGCCAC
>CAITIF010000176.1 GCA_903892365.1 uncultured Pirellula sp.
ACGCATCACTACACTTGCTTGTTCCTGGCGTTTGGGTGGATGAAGATGTCTGGTTTGCATCGCCTAGTTTTGGCACTGTTCATCAGGAGGTCGTCGATCTATACTTGCTCAAAACGACTGAGGATAAAGCCTCAGCAATTGTGTATCACTACGGGATATTTTGAAAGCAGACGTAGGCAAGCATTGGATTGAAGCACTCGGTCGGTCGTTTGGGCTTGCGTTGAGTAGACTCCTCGTGCTCGGTGATGTTGGCCATTAGCTTAAATGGGGAATGGCAATGGGTATCGGTCGTCGTGAGTTCCTACAATTGTTCGGCGCCGGTATCGCTGCTGCCAGGAATCCGGCAGCCGCGATCGCGATCCTCGACGATCAGTACATCAATCGCCGTCTTGGAATCGCGTTCGAAAAGCCGAACGGATGGGTATTTGCCAACGTGAAACAGATGGAAGATGTGAAAGCGGGGCAGGTTCTTGATCTGGATGCTCCCGAACTGTCACGTGAGATCATGCATTCTGTAGAACTCCCGATTCTGACCATATCTAAAGACGGACTTTCAGCAGACTCAAGTCGCTTTACACCGGGTGTCACCGTGTACTTAGATCGGATGATACCGAAGGAATGTGGGGATCGTGAGGTAGTAACACCGATTCAATGCGTTGAGCTGGATGTTGAATCATGCGCTACGATACTTAAACGCTTCACGGTCACATCAGATCCTACTTCGGCAACCGTATCGGCATGTAATGCTGCCTCATACGAAGCTTCGTTCATTTTCGAACATGAAAATCTAGAGCCAACTCCTGTACGCATGAAAACATTGGTGATCGATCAAGGAACGGCATTTTACACACTGCGAATGTATGATTCCCCGTACCTAGGCGAAGGCATGGCTTTCGATTTTGGGCAATTCATAGCCAGCGTACGAATGGTGTAACCCAGCAAATCGCACAACAAATCGATTTGAAGCATTGGCGAGCATGGATTGAAAACCTTTGGAAGTGTCATCGACTTGCCCAGGAGTTTAAGTGATGCTTCCAAAACAACATTTTGCGAACATGATTGACCAGACGTGTCCCACGGCTATATCAACTTGGTTTCTTGGTACATTTTGTAACACTAATCAAGTAACTAGTCTGCTGGATATTGTCATGCGAATCGCAACATGGAATCTAAGATACAACGCGGGTGCTGATGTGTGGCCGCGTCTTTGGAGTGCTCTTAATCTGGACATTCTATGCCTCCAAGAATCTGCACGTCCCGATGAACAAGCTAGCCAGCTCTGGGAGATTGTCCCGGGCAACAAATGGGGTAGTGCCGTCGTTCTTTCATCAGGCACGATCGATCCGATCGAAGTACCAAACTACCGCGGCTGGGTAGTGGGTGGCGAAGTCCATGAAAGCAAATTTCAATCCGAAGGTCGAAGAATGTTTGTGTTCAGCCTTCATTCACCAACATCGAGTGCAATAACGAAGCGTTTTTCGTACATTCAAGAAGTCGATTCCGTCGTCTCAATTCTTGAGAAAATCGTTCCGGCCGAATGCGACTTGATCCTTGGTGGGGATTTCAACTTCACCATCGGAGAACGGCAGGCGGGCGAATTCCAATCCACTCAGCCGTCAGAGCGCGAAGTGATTCGCAAGATCGAACAACTCGGATCGTCATCTTGCTGGTCTGCGAGTCATTCGAACCGTCCGCTGGAGCAGACACTGAGGTGGACGAGTGACCAAACACCACACCGCTCGACACCTTTCCATTGCGATGGGATATTCGTCCCCAACCGTTGGAAGCAGCGAACTACTTGCGAAGTCTTCACCAGCGAGTGCTATCGTGTCAGTGACCACAATCCAGTCGTGGCATGGATCGCAGACTAGACATTTTCAATTCCAGTATTGGCCCTAACGATAGAACCATCCAAACATGACTAAACCTACGAGTAACCGAGTTCTCGACGCTGTTGCCCTGAATCGCAAGACAGGTGAAGAACCTTTTCGAATCGACCATCTTGAATTGAACACGAAACTAGTTGGGTTCTGGCAGTGGTCTTGCTCAAACCTTTTGGGCAATTCGCTGCGTGGGCACTTAGCGGAGTACATAGTCGGATTAGCTCTCGGTTGTATCGGCAAAGTGCGGCAGGAATGGGATGCCGTCGATTTGCAATGGGAGCCTGAGGAAGGTTGCGCAATTCGCATCGAGGTCAAATCCGCAGCCTACCTCCAGTCTTGGAAGCAAGAGAAAGAGTCCGCCATTACTTTCGACATCGCCCAAAAGCGGCCGTGGTACTCGGAAACGAACGTTATGGAAACCGACATGGTTCGATCTGCCGACGTGTACGTCTTCAGTTTGCTGCAACATAGGGACAAGTCGAATGTCGATCCAATGGACCTTGCTCAGTGGACTTTCTTTGCAGTACCGACACTGCAAATCTACGCCAAATTCGGAACTCAAAAGAGCATATCGCTCGGCCCCTTGACTGATTTGCATGGTCCTCCGTTC
>CAITIF010000177.1 GCA_903892365.1 uncultured Pirellula sp.
ATCTTTGTCGCGCAAGTGATTGAACAAGTTAGCCCACGATTTCGCGAGAGTCTCTTATCGAGTGTTGAATTACGAGGGATGGACGGTAGTGTCAAGTCTGGCTCCCACGCGTTCGTGTCTGCGATCGAGCGTGATGTCGCAAAAGAAGTACGACGCGTCGAACTGGAAGACCTACTTCCATGGACCGCAATTGCTCGTGGCTTGACCATTTGCATGACGTTTCTGATGTTGACGCTGATGATTTGCGCGGTCCCGGGCTTGAAGTATCCTCAGCGGTTGGCTCGAGCTCTGCTACCTTTTGTTTCATTGTCGCGCCCGTCGAATGTCCGTATCGCCATTTTGGAACCTAGTCCGGCTTCGCTGGCCGTGCCAAGTGAACAAACACTGCGATTTTTGATCGAGGTAGAAGGTGGTAATGTTGACGGGGCGACGTTAGAGTTCGAGGATAGTAAAGGGCAACCATCGCAACCGCACCGCGAGTTTTCCATGCTCTTGGAAAGTGAACAACCCAAACGCTTTTCCATAAATTCTTCCGTAGGAAGTGAGACCACGCGATATCGAGTGCGCGCAGGAGATGGTGAGACCGCTTGGTATCAGCTTCAGACGCTCACACGTCCTAAAGTCGTGATGTTCACCACCCAAGCGACCTTGCCTGACTATGTTCCTAAGGACATTGCTGCCCAATTTTACCAATGCACTAGTTCCAACCTTCGCGGGGATTTCCGAGTACTTGCCGGAAGCCGATTACGACTGGAAGTAGACACGAACCAGCCTTTGAGGCTTGGCTCGCTTGAACTAGAGTCTCTCAGCACAGGTCGAAAAACATCGATCCCATTATCGTTCGAAAAGCCAGCAGGCGATCGCCAAATATCTGCTGGGGCGACTTCGAGCTATACAGCTGATTTCGAAGTGCCGGAGAATGCAAAGTATCAAGTTCGTTTGCAAGCTGATACGGAATATCAGGGCAATCCGCTGGAGAATACCTTTAGCCCCGTTTACAAAATAGATGCTCTGGAGGACGCGGCGGCCACATTGACTTGGGCGGTCAGCGACTCCGCGGTTTGGAGAAAACCACCCGATTCCAAAGAGATCTTTGTTGTCGCTCCGAATGAGCTGATAGGCTTTGCAGTCAACTGCCAAGACAATTTGCCTGTCGAGTCGTTGGACTTCGAATGGTCGCTGAATCGAGGGACTTGGCAATTGGCGAAGAGCAAAGTCCCCGTCCACGAGCAGACTCTTGGCGATCGGCCTGCGAACTTACCAACAATCAAAGCTTTCGATGGTTATGCAAAATGGGATTGGGACATAGCAGAATATAAGCTGGAAGGTGGGGATACGTTGCAATGCCGTGCGAAAAGCGTCGACTTGAAAGGGGGCGTATCGTACTCGTCCGTCGTTACATTGAGCGTTTCGGCAAATGGATACGATCGCGATCGCTACGATAGCCTCGAAAGAATGTCAGAGCTTGTTGCGCCACTGAAAGAGTTCGCAGAAACGATGGCGGCGAAACGAGAGGGAGTGCGAACTGCGATTGGGGTATTGAAGAACCCCGCATCCCCCGTCGAACAACGATCGCAAGCCACCAGGGAGCTTGGTGATGTTGCTAAGCTTGGCATTCTTAAGGCACAATTGATTCGATCGCAGGCGGAACCCATTGTCAGGGAACTCAAGCGATGCATCGATCAGTCCGATGTCGAACTTGCAATGCGAAATGTGTCGCGTATCGAGAAGGAGTATCTGCACTATATTGCTCATTCGCATCAGTCGCCCAACCTGTTGCTCACGGCAACAGAGATTGCGTCGAAATCCGATTGGTTCCAAAGTGAACGGGAGACGCGATTGAATCGAATGCAACAGTGCTTCGATCTGTCTTGCGACCAGTCCAATCGTATCCTGGAACTCTATCGCCAGGTTGTGGGACTGGAGTTGCAAACGGCGATCACCAAAGATTTGACAGGACTAATGAACCACCAACAAACGCTGTTGGATCGAAAGCCTAACGTCAGCTTGGAGGCGATGATTCGTTCTCAAAAACTGTCAGAACAGTACTGCAGTGCGGCTCTGAAGCTGGCGAAAAATTTTGGTCCGTCAGTAAACCAGGATCTTCGAGATGGCTTAGCCAACCTTAGCCGTTGGGGAAACGACACGATGCTTGAAATCAAAGATCTTTGCGAAGCGGATCTTGGATTAGATGTTTCTGAAAAAGCTCGAGATACGCAGCGTGATCAGCTTCGAGCACGTATCGAGCGTTCGGCCAACGAACTCAGGAACCAGCGATGGGCATACAACTTAGGTGGGAATCTTATCTGGAACATCCACAATGCGAGACGCGAACTTTGGAACAACAGTGGATCACTTCGAACCATGTTCAACGAATCCTTGGATCGCATCCGAAAGCGAAACGAAATCGTCCGTGACAACCTGGCAAGCAACACCCCAGAACGGTCTCCTGAGTTGGGTTCCCGAATTGCGAGCCTTGAAACGGATGTGGTGGGTGTCTATTTTACTGCCCTAGGACAGATGCTCGATCGAAGAGATTTGCACCAACGACGAGGCGTTAGTGACCCTGTTTTCGCAAGCGACATGGGGTTAGCCCATCGGGCATGGACCAAAGTTCTTGAAGACTGGATCCAAAACCCGGCGGACCACGCAGGCCAGACCAAGAATTTGGAAGAAGTTGCCAAGTCCTTTCATGTGCTCGAGGCCGCTCATGAAGCGATGGAGGCGAAGCTGGTTCTTCAATCGTTGCGTTCCAAAGAGCAGTACGATTGGAAAGCGTTGGAAGGTCAGCTTTCGCACTCAACCCAGTGGGACAGCATAGCTCATCGAGTTGAGTTTGCGTCCCAGTGGATGAAGGAGTCGGGCATTGAGCAAGCGTTAGCCGAAAAGTTCAATGCGCTGCGGTATGGCGACCTTGCCAACAGGATCGCACAGAAGCTTCACCCACGCCGCGATCCCCACAATCAAAATTGGACATCCGCATCCGATGACATGCAACGTTTATTAACGAATTGGAATGAACACGACAACGAACTCAAACCGATTTTGGACGCGGCTCGTGCTACGCTTTCAAAGTTTGCACCGAGCATCTCGGAATTGGCAGAAAAAGCGGCTCAGGCAACTCAGAATTTAAAGAGCAAGACAGAGCAGATTCAGAAAGAATCGCAAGGAACCAAGGCAGATTCCGCAGAACCAGCGACAGTGTCGATCGATCCCTTAAAATCTGCGGCGGACTTGATGAAGAGCCAGATGGAATCGGAACTGAAGCTCCAACAACTGCAGGATGCTTTGATTGAACAAGCAAGCCGACAGGATTTGCTCCAGAACGAACAGCTTCAAGCTGCTCGCGATAGCGATAACGCATTGCGATTGTTAGATGCTGTTTCCATACCGATGAAGGAAGCCATTCGCGAGGTGGCGGAATCGATTAACGCACAGACGTCTCCGTCGGCAGAACGCAAGGCGGAAATGCAAAGCAAACTTTCCGAGGCCGTTCAGCGAGAATCGCAAACCGTCGACACTTTAGAAGCTGTCGCGAAGCACTTTGCGAAACTCGAGAATGCAATGGATCAGGGGCAGGCGAACCCTCCGGAATCAAACCTGGCCAAAGCACCAGACGCAAACGCATCAACTGAACAGCAAGCATCAAGCGAATCGCTACAACAACAAGCAGATTCTGCCACAAGGGAGCTAGCCATGGACCCTCAGTTCCCGTCGATCCGTGATTCCAATCAAGATTACGCAAAGGCCAAGGATCTTGCCGAGCAGGCTCAACGAGATCCAAGAACTTTGCTTGAAAATTTAGAGCGCGAGTTGAAAACAAGTCCGCTGATGCAGTCCGAGCTATCGGAAATCGCAAAAGCTAGTGCGGAATCCGTCGCCAACAGCTTGCGGAATGCTGCCAAGGAGGAAAAGCAATTGGCTTTGCAAGTTGAAAACGCGGATGCAAAGCTTGTTGTTGAAAAGCAGCTTCAAATCGATCGCGCTCAGGCGATCACAGAGCAGGTAGAACGATTTACGGCGAGGGCGCTCGAGAAAGCTGCTCAAGCGGTAAATGCGACCGGCAAGCATGAACAAGCCCAAACACTCAATCAGGCGGCCAAGTCCTTGCGAAAGCGGTCTAGCGCTTTGCAGCAGTTGAGTGAGAATACTCCAAGGCAGCAATTCCAAGTGGATACGCAAGCGCTAGCCGATGAAGTCGCCAAAACCAATCAAGAACTCACCAGGGTTCAAAGCGAGATCGAGCCCATGGTGGGGCAGGCCATTCATAAAGGGGAACAGCTTCGAGTCAACACCAAAGAAGCGATGCAGAATGTTCAGACTCAGAATCGCAATGAGATGATTGCGCAGGGAAACGAATCGGTCAATCGGGCCAACCAAAAAGTTCAGGAAGCGAAGCAACGCGTTCAACAATTGGTTCAACCGCTCAGCGACGCCCGAAAACAAACCGAGGCAGCAAAAAAGCGATTCGAGGAACAGAATTCAAATCCTGATGCTTTAAAACACTTGCAATCCGTTGCTGTTCAGGAAGAGCAATTGCTTGAAAAGAACCGTTCAGCAAGTGAACGAATCAAGCAAGCCGAAGAACTGCTTCAACAGGCGGAGCAAAAGAAGAAGGCTTTAGAAGAAGCAGAACGGGCGGACCTTGACAAGCCGGACCCGCGAGCCGCACTTGCAATGGATCAGACGTCTCAGTCGCGGGAGCAATTGGCCAGTCTGCAAAAGCAAATAGATGCACTGAACCAAAGCGCCCGGTCCTTACCTGAGCCCAAAAGCCAAGCATCGCCTTTGGCAAATCTGGAGAAAAGCCAAAAGAAGATCAAGGAAAATGTACGGGAATTAGCCGCCGATATCGATCAAGCTGCAAGACACGAGCAGCGACTTGAAAATGGCGAAGGCGCAAACAGCCTGAAAGAATCTGCGAAAGCGATCAGGCAAATGTCAGAAGGACAACTCCAACAAGCACAGCAGGAACTAGGACAGGCTGCAGGAGCAGCAAGCATTGCGGAATCAGACCAAGCGAAGTCGTTACCAAAGGACCAAGAGATAAAGAACTCGTTTGATCGCCCTGGGACTCAAGGGCCTGTCAACAGCCTGAATCGAGCGAGCGAGGAACTGCTGGGCAATGCAAAGCAATTGGACAACGCATTCGGTTCGAAAGATCCGCCCAAGCCAGGCACCGGATCTCAAGGAGGTGATGATAACAAGTCCGCATCATTAAAGAATTCGAATTCGCCGAAGCCTTCGAACGAAGAAGGATCGGAGGGTGGAGAATCATCGTCCAACGAGAATTCCGATGGGGTTCCGATGACTGATCAACAAAAGGCCCGAATGCTGGATCAGCTCGATCGTCAAGTGAATTCAAAACAAGGAGATTCCAATCGTTCCTTGCAAGACGCGATACGACAGTCGGCGGACCAGCTTTCCAATGCGATGAATCAGGCTAGGTTAGATCAGCAAGCAAGCAGCATGCAAAACAAGTCGAATTCGCCAGGTAAGCCATCTCGCAATGGCATGAAGGGCCAGCGAGGCCAATCCGATACAGCGGATGAAGACAGAGCGAACCCTGCGGCTGTCGGTGTGCTTCCCAATCGTACATTAGAATTGAATCGAGATTGGGGGCAACTTCGCGAGCAACGAGCCGAAGATGTGATCGAAGGCAGTCGGGATGAATTCGACCCGGAGTTCAGCGACGCGATTCAAGCATACTACCGCGCGGTTGGTAAGCCATAGTCACGGTCGGCTGGCGATAGTCGACAAGGGTACAAACCTATTTCTTTTGCCCTATGAAGTCATAAATAGCAGCTGGGAGATTAACCTTCTGCAGGCTGATCTTGCTGATCCAGAGCCTTCAGTTCCTCGATCCAAATCCGGATGTCGTTATCGTATTCGCTAGCGAGATCGCTCAAAACAAGTTGTCGGTGAAAGGAAGCCGCCCCTTCTTGAAGCAATTCAGCTGCTTCCGCGCTTGGGAACCTGCGCGAAGGGTCGGGAGCGATTAGACCGCGGCAGAAGTTCATCAACAAACCATTGCACGAGACCTCTTGAGGAAAAATCTCGTGTAGGCGATTGGGCAGCGAGCGTTTCTGTTCCAACAGGGACCGAAGGGAATCGGTATCGGCAAAACAAGGTTGGCCCGAAAGCAATTCGATCAAAACGTATCCCAACGATGCAAGATCGCTTCGAGGGGAGACAGGGGCGTTTTCTAAAACTTCGGGGGCAGCATAAGCAGGCGTGCAAGTAAAGACTTGAGGTTGTTTCCCCATTTCGAATGCGGAACCGATATCGATCAATTTTGCGTGACCTGTTCGCTTGATCATGATGTTGGAAGTCTTGATATCGCCGTGAACAACATTTTCACGATGCATGGCGGCCAGTCCCGC
>CAITIF010000178.1 GCA_903892365.1 uncultured Pirellula sp.
GCTCAAACTTTCGCGTTGCAAGAACCCGATCGTGGTCCAATTCTGGCGCAAGATTGCCGAGCAGGCGCAAGGGGAGCCGTCACTCGAAAATATCGCGCCGTATATCACCAGCAAGTTCGATGTGTTTCTCTCAAACGACATCATGCGGCCGATCGTCGGGCAGGAGCACTCGTCATTTAATTTCCGCGAGATACTCGACGGCAAGAAGATCTTCCTAGCCAATCTCTCGAAGGGTCGCCTCGGCGACCGCAATAGCGCGTTGCTCGGTCTCATACTCGTATCAAAGTTTCTCCAGGCAGCGTTCTCGCGCGTCGACTCGCGCAGTGAGCTACCGCCGCACTACTTGTACATAGACGAGTTTCAATGGGTTTGATCTCAACGCGACCGGATTCGTTGCGCTGAGATGCGGGCGATAAACTCGGTCTTCACTTCTTTCGGTGAATCCGTCAATGACTTGCTCGATTGTACTGTGAATGCCAGGGAAACCGAACTCTTTCCCGTGCAAACGCTCAAGCTGCTATGCGATCTTTTACCATGCTAGCGTTCCAGGTTGCATATTTGGAATAAGCGTTTTGTACGGAGTCATTAGGAAACGCGGCATAATCGTTAAATTCATCCCCCTGTGAGTGACGATACCCAACAACGGGAGTCGATGTCAGAAAGCCAATGCCTCAGATTGACTGGGCGCATCGATCAACTCTCACACTAAACGAATACTATGGGGGGATCGTTATGTCCGTGCGACGCATTAATACATCAGATTTGCGCCGAAATCAACGTTGGAGTCATGCCGTACGCAAACGCCTGGCCATAATGCTAGTGTTGGGAGCCGGTCTCGTTCCTTTCGCAGGCTGCTCTGCGTGGACAGGAATGAGCAATTCTTGGAAATACAACGGCGCCTGGAATGAGACGATGATGAAACATCGTAATAAACACAGCGCTAATAAAGCTTGGCACAGTCGCAAGCATCACTTCTGCAATGAAAAGTATCAACGCGAATTCGCACGTGGGTTCAAGGACGGATACATGGACGTTGCTGACGGCGGAACGGGCTGTACGCCTGCATTCCCGCCACGTGAACTGTGGGGCTGGAAGTATCAGTCCTGTGAAGGCCAAGCTCGCGTTGCCGCGTGGTTTGCCGGTTATCCGCACGGTGCTCGCGCTGCAGAAGAAGACGGTATCGGAAATTGGAACCAGATTCAAACTTCATCTTCGATTCAGCACCAATACGCTCAACGAGGCATGCTTGCACCCAATGCCGCTGGCATGTATCCGATTCCAGAGGCAGCAGTTCCAAACGGCATGCCTCATCGGGAATTCGCTGGACCTCATGGGTTCCCTATCGATCACACGACTGAAGAGATTGATGAATCGTCCCTGCCGACTACTGGCGAAACGATTGGCATCACGAATATGCCGTCGATCATCAAACAGTAAATCGGACTGTTGAATCCAAGAAGTACAAAGTCAAAAGTCATGATGCGCGTCAGTGCGTCAGCAGATCATTCGAACCGCACAATCTTTGAATCAACGCCCATGGCGTACGAGGTAAACAAAATGTCTATGGAATGGAATCCAATGACGTTCGTCAAAACCCAAAAGGGACCCAGAATGATACTCCAACGGCTGATGAGATCGCTTTCCGTGACCGGCTTGGTAGCGGTCGGCATCATGAATGTTGGGTGTGTCAATCTCACTCAGCCTTTGTCGGGCATCCCTGCTCGACGACTTCCTCCCCAGTTCCTCGCTCAGACCAAGAACAATCTTGTTCCGCTCGAGCCATCGCGGTTGGGTCAGGAACCTCCAAGACAGTATCTGGTAGACAAGGGAGATATTCTCGGGATTTACATCGAAGGTGTGTTGCCCTACACCGATTCCGAGAAGCCACCCGAGCCACCACCGGTGAACTTCCCGAAAGAAGACAGCACACT
Source organism: uncultured Pirellula sp. (assembly GCA_903892365.1). GTDB lineage: Bacteria > Planctomycetota > Planctomycetia > Pirellulales > Pirellulaceae > JBKCUI01. Next base: position 1,932 of record CAITIF010000178.1, read on the forward strand.
TGATCCATCGATTGGTTTTCCAATCGTCGTTCAAGAAAGTGGAACCATCTCACTGCCATCGATCGCTCCCTTAAAAGTGCAAGGAATGACGGTCGAGCAAGTGACGGATGTCATCCGCAAAGCCTACCTGGATGAAAGGATTTTTACGGATCCAGACAAACTTCGTCCAATCGTAACGATGCTGAAAGAGCGAACCTACAACATTGTGGTTGTCCGCCAAGACGTTGCGGTACAAGGGAACCAACAGCAGCAAAATCAAATGCAAGTTCGCGGAGCTTACAACCGCGGAGCTGACCAAAGTGCTTCTGGGCGTGTCGTCAAGCTGCCCGCATATCAAAACGATGTGCTGCATGCTTTGATGGCATCGGGTGGTCTACCAGGTATCAATGCCAAGAATGAAGTCAAGATTCTACGTGCATCGAAGGCTGATCAAAGGAAGCGTGATGAATTCATCACACAATTCTATCAACAGTACTATAACAATCCTGACCCCTGCAGCTGCCCACCACCGATTCCGGATGATCCAAGCTTGCTGAAGATCCCTATGCGATTACCACCCGGAGTGATCCCGTCTTTCAGAACCGAAGACATCTTGTTGGAAGAAGGCGACGTTGTTTACATCGAATCGCGTGAAGCCGAAGTTTTCTACACAGGCGGATTGTTACCTGGTGGCGAGTGGCTAATTCCTCGAGACTATGACTTGGACGTTCTAGGTGCCATGGGGCTTTCGGGTGGTGGGGTTTCCGCGACTCAGAATCGTGGAGGCGGAATCGGAATCCAGTCGCTGGGCGGTGTTCCACCTGGAATGTTATACATCCTCCGAAAGACACCTTGCAACGGTCAGGTAACCATCGAAGTGGATCTAGCCCGAGCAGCTCAAGATCCACGCGAACGTCCACTGGTCATGCCAGGCGATACGCTGATCCTTCGGCACAAGTCTGAAGAAGAACTCCTGAACTTCGGATTGGGCGCGTTCTTCACCTTCGGGGTGCAAGCCCTGCTGCAAAATCGATAATCCTGGGCTATCCGGTAGGATCTTCCTTGGTGAGCCGCGGGCGCTAGACGCGTTACGGATTCTCAGTAAAACTCAAAAGCCGCTCCAGATGGGGGCGGCTTTTTTGTTTTGGCGACCGTCGCCGGAAGCTGCTATACTTGATTGTCTGGCTATTCCTTTCCCACCTCAGTCTGCCTGCTATCCTTATGAACCGATTGTCGAGCATTTCGTTCGGGCTCAACGCCTGTTTGGTAGCGTTTCTCGCTCTTGTTCCAGTATTCCCGATCGCAATTGCAGCGGAACCAAACCCAGCATCAATTCGCTCCGTCGATTTCAAAACCGAAATCCGACCCATTCTCTCCAATCGTTGTTTTGCTTGCCACGGTCCAGATGAAGGGCATGTGGAATCGGGCCTGAGACTAGACCATTTCGAATCTGCTACCTCCCCCGCGGATTCAGGAAAGATCGCTGTCGTTCCGAAAAAGGTGTCGGAATCGGAGATGGTTCGACGCATTCTTTCCCAAGACGAAGAGGAGCGAATGCCCCCGCCGCATTTCGGAGCTCGACTGACCGAACGTGAAACAGCTTTATTGCAAGCTTGGGTTGAGAATGGGGCGACCTATTCGAAACATTGGTCGTTTGATGAGATACGTGCTCCTGATCTCAAGGAACTTCGAGCCCCAAGCTCATTCTCGCATTGGCAACATTCCCCCATCGACCTTTTGATTCTGAAAAAGCTAGAGGAAAAAGGTTGGCAGCCTTCGCCCCAAGCTCAACCGGAAACCTTGCTCCGCCGACTGTCGCTAGACCTGACTGGGCTACCACCAAGTCTGGAAGACCAACAAGCGTTTGCAAGCAATTTCAGTGATCAGATGTATGAGCAACGTGTGGATGAATTGTTAGCGTCACCTGCCTTTGGCGAACATTGGGGTCGCAAGTGGTTGGACTTGGCTCGATACGCAGACTCGGCTGGATACGCGGACGACCCCGCTCGAACTATCTGGGCCTACCGCGATTGGGTAGTTCGCGCTATCAATGAAGGGATGCCCTTCGATCAATTCACCATCGAACAGCTTGCGGGCGATCTTCTACCGAATCCGACGGAAGATCAACTGGTTGCGACCGCCTTTCACCGTAACACCCTAACCAATAATGAAGGAGGCACCAACGACGAAGAATTTCGCAATGTTGCCGTGGTGGATCGAGTGAACACGACGATGGCTGTTTGGATGGGAGTGACCATGGCGTGTGCGCAATGCCATAGCCATAAATTCGACCCGATCTCCCAGAAGGAATACTTTCAAGTCTTCGCCATCTTGAATCAGACTCAAGATGCAGACCGTACCGATGAAAGCCCCACGCTTCCGTGGTTCACGCCAGAACAACGGCGTACCCTAAGCGACACCCGAACACAACTAGAACTGATCGAAAAACAAATCAATGCGCCGGATCCGTCGCTTCAACTGGAACAAGATTCGTGGTCCGCATCGCTCAAGCCAGCTATTGCATGGACAATCTCCAAGCCCGATCTCGCTTCCGCCAAGTCGGGTTCCACGGTTACGATCGAAGATACAGGTGCTATTCAAGTGGTTTCCTCAACCCCCACGGATGCCTTTACGCTCGATCTGCCCATCGCCAGCTTCGACGATGTCTCACGTATTTCCGGTCTGCAAATCAAGACGATCCCCGACTCATCCCTGCCCGGCGGTGGCGCTGCTATCGGAAATGGCAACTTTGTCTTGACCGATGTATCAGCATCGTTGGTCGATAACAGTCCAGGCGTCCAAGGGCGATTCGTACGTATCGATCTTCCTGGCAAGGACAAAATCCTTTCGCTGGCGGAGGTCCGTGTCATCGCAGAGGGAATGAACGTTGCAATCGCTGGAACGGCAAGCCAAAGCAGCGATGATTTTGATGGACCTGCAGGACTTGCAATCGATGGGAAAACAACAGGCGTCTTTTCCGAAAAATCAACGACCCATTCCAAGATTAGCGACTCTCCGTGGTGGGAACTGGATCTTGGAAAGGTAACTCAAGTGGAATCGATCGAGGTTTGGAACAGAACCGATGCGGGGGTCTTGGATCGCCTGGCTGGAGCAAAAGTTCAATTGCTGGCTGATGATCGCAAGGTGATATGGGAAACAACGATTGGTCAACCGCTGGCGAGTCAGACCTTCGACCTGAAACGCACCATTTCCATTCCATGGCTGGTTGCAACTTCGGACTACGCCCAAGATGGTTTTCCGCCATTGCATGCCATCGATGGAAATGCAAAGACGGGCTGGGCTGTAGGTGGTGCAATTCCATTACCTCACCAGTTGAACCTAGCGGTGAACATTGCACAGTTTCAAAAACGATTCGCGAATTTGGAAGCCAAGGCGCAGTCCATGAAACTGCGTGTCATCTTAAAATTCGAATCGGATTTTCCGAACTCGGTATTAGCACGCTTCTCGATCAACCTAACTCAAGACCAGCGCACTGAGTCGATGCTGAGCCTTCCGAACGATGTCTTGGCTTTGACGCAACGCGATCCCGCTTCGCTCACCGAAGAAGAACGCCGAACATTGCATCTCTATTACGCATCGAATATCGCACCCAGTCGGAAAGCTCTTCGTGAACAACGAACAAGTTTGAAAGGTGTCTTGGCCAACACGAAGCCAACGACCACGGTGCCTATCCTGAGAGAATTGCCGGCGGATCGACGACGCGTGACTCATGTGCAATTGCGAGGAAACTAC
>CAITIF010000179.1 GCA_903892365.1 uncultured Pirellula sp.
ACGAAGATTAGCCCAGTGGCTTGCGAGCCCCTTGGTATCGCGTGAACAGATTGAACTGCGATTGGACGCTGTCGACGAATTGGTGCGAGAAAATCGTTTGCGGAATTCCGTTCGCGAACTTTTGGACGATGTTTACGACCTGGAGCGACTCTTGGCTAGGGTTGCAACCGGTCGTGCGAGTCCTCGCGATATCAAACAAGTTGGGCGATCCATGGTCCAATTACCAAAATTGAAAGCGTTGCTAGAGGAACGCTCATCTGCAAGATTGGGACAATTGCAAAGCCGGATCGAGCTTTGCGAGACGTTGCGAGAGCAGTTAGAAGTATCGCTTGAAGATGACTGTCCCCTGCTAGCGAAAGACGGTGGGTTTATTCGCCAAGGGTACGATGAACGTCTCGACGAATTTCGACAGCTTGCTGCTGGTGGCAAAGAATGGATCGCGCGGTATCAAGCAGAGCAGATTCAGTTGACCGGAATCCCCAGCTTGAAAGTTGGCTTCACTTCCGTATTCGGATATTACCTCGAGATCACCAACACTCATCGCGATCGTGTTCCGATACAGTACATTCGCAAGCAGACCCTAAAAAATGCGGAACGGTACATTACTCCCGAGCTCAAGGACTACGAAGAAAAGGTCCTATCAGCTGATGATTCCGCGAAAACTCTCGAGTATGAATTGTTTGTCGAGCTTCGGCAGTCCGTTCACCAACAAACGCAAAAGTTGCAGATCAACGCGGCCATTTTGGCTGAGCTCGATGTTCTGGCAGCACTTGCCGAGTTGGCCATCAAGCAAGGGTATGTTCGACCAACCATTACCGACGAACCTATCTTAGAGATCTACGAAGGGCGTCACCCCGTTTTGGATGCGACCCTTTCGAAGGGAACCTTTGTGCCAAACGATGCAATGCTTGGATCGGAGCACGGCACGGTACTGTTGATCACCGGCCCGAACATGTCCGGTAAGAGCACCTACATTCGGCAAACAGCTTTGCTTGTGGTGCTCGCTCAGATCGGCAGCTTTGTCCCTGCAAGGAAAGCCACCATTGGAATCGCGGACCGATTGTTCGCGCGAGTTGGCGCCAGCGACGAACTTTCGCGCGGTCAAAGCACCTTCATGGTGGAAATGGTTGAAACGGCTCGCATTCTCAACACAGCCAGTGAACGCTCGCTGGTGATCTTGGATGAAATAGGTCGCGGGACCAGCACCTACGATGGCTTAAGCTTAGCATGGGCCATCGTGGAGCATTTGCACAACAAGAACCAATCAAGAACCATGTTCGCAACCCACTACCACGAACTAATCGATCTTCAGCGTTCACTGCCAGGTGTTCGCAATTGGAACGTAGCGGTAAAGGAATGGGATGACAACGTGGTCTTCTTGCACCGAATTGTCCAAGGTGGGGCCGACAAGAGCTACGGCATTCACGTCGCTCGGCTCGCGGGAGTCCCGAGGGAAGTAAATGAACGAGCGAAAGAGATTCTAAGCCAACTGGAAGCAAACCATCTGAACAAAGAGGGGCATCCCAAGATCGCGCCCCCCAAAAAACGGTCCGAGCATTTTCAGCTGACCTTATTCCAATGGCAGGAAAACGCGGTGATTGAGAAACTGAAGGCGATGAACGTCACCTCGATGACTCCCGTGGAAGCCATTCAACATTTGGAGTCTCTTCAAAAGCAAGCATTGCTTAGCGACTCTTAATTTACAGAGTCGGCGGGCGAAGGATTTGCCCCACCCAGGGTAGAAGCGACCAGCATAAGCAACCTGGATGATTCAGCCCTAGTCGATGAATTCTCGTCAAGAAGGCAAAACTTGGGGGTTTGGGTAGTTTTTGACATACTCAAGCCCACGGGGATTTGACAGAATAGCTCAAAGAGTCGAGCCGGAAATCTCGATACTATCGTTACAGATTCACACGGCTCGCAGGTTCCACATCAGTTGAGACCGCCTTGATGCCAAGTTTACCTGTCGCCACCGAGGCCCATTTTGGCCCTTGGATTTGCGCCGATTCCCACCATTACTATTTTTGCACGAGCCAACAATCCGATGTCTACCGAAGCTACCAAGTCTTCAGCGACCCAACCTTCAGCGACCCAACCTTCAGCCTCAGCGACTCCCAAATCCGTGAAGACCGTCAGCGGTATTACAGTCCGTCTTTGCGGTGACTCGGGGGACGGCATGCAGTTGCTGGGAACACAGCTCACGAACACGTCGGCCCTGGCAGGCAATGATATTGCGACCTTCCCAGACTTCCCTGCCGAAATCCGTGCTCCCAAGGGAACTCGGGCAGGCGTTTCTGGCTTCCAGGTTCAATTTGCTTCCCATGAAGTTCACACGCCCGGTGATTCCTTGGACGCCTTGGTGGCCATGAACCCTGCGGCGTTGGTCACGAATCTTGCAGACCTGGTCAAAGGTGGTTTGCTGATCGTGAACGAGGATAGCTTCGAAGACAAGGACTTGAAGCTGGCGAAGCTTAAGGTAAATCCTCTGGATGAACCAGCGATGGAAAATTACCGTTTGGTAAAGGTTTCCATGACCAAGCTCACCAAAGGCGCGGTTGCCGAATTCGGTCTAAGCGTGAAAGAGGCCGACCGGTGCAAAAACTTTTTCGCCATGGGACTAGTGTACTGGCTCTACGGTCGGAATATCGATTCCACCCTGCGGTTTATTCACGGCAAGTTCGCGGATGGAAAGTCAGTCCTTGCTAACGCCAACGAAAAAGCCTTACGAGCTGGATGGGCTTATGGCGAAACGATCGAGGCACTAGGTCACAGCTACAATGTGGAAGCAGCCGAACTCAAGTCGGGAACTTACCGCAACATTATCGGCAATCAAGCGATGGCTTGGGGATTGCTGGCAGCTGCTCAACGAAGCGGCAAAGAGATTTTCTACGCTTCGTACCCAATCACACCTGCCAGCGATATCTTGCACGAGCTATGCAAGTACAAGAACTTCGGGGTATGCACCTTCCAGGCAGAAGATGAAATCGCAGCTGTCTGCTCGGCCATCGGCGCATCCTATGGTGGACAAATGGCGGTAACCACATCCAGCGGACCTGGTATCGCGCTCAAGACGGAAGCGATGGGACTGGCGATGATGCTTGAACTGCCGCTTTTGGTGATCGACGTTCAGCGTGGCGGTCCAAGCACTGGCTTGCCAACCAAGACCGAGCAGTCCGACCTTTTGCAAGTCATGTTCGGCCGCAACGGTGAAGCTCCGTTGCCCGTACTGGCTGCTCAAAGCCCCGGTGACTGTTTTGAAATTGTTCAAGAAGCTTGGATGCTTGCGACGCAATTGATGCTGCCGGTAGTTGTTTTGTCGGATGGATATATCGCCAACGGATCAGAGCCCTGGGCGATTCCCGATGTCTCCAAAATGCCTCCGATTGTGGTGACGCATCCCACGGAAAACAACAACCCAGATGGGGCTTACATGCCCTACAAACGCAACGAATTGTTGGCTCGTCCTTGGGCAATCCCAGGCACGGAAGGTTTGATGCACCGCGTCGGTGGACTGGAAAAAGAAGATGGCTCAGGCAACATCAGCTACGATCCAGACAACCACCAGAAGATGGTGAACATTCGAGCTCAGAAGGTGGCAAACGCTGCGAAGCTGCTTCCACCTCAGCAAGTTATCGGTCCACAAAGTGGAGAATTGCTGGTGCTGTCATGGGGCGGAACCTATGGTGCTTGCTTGACCGCGGTTCAACAAGCTCAGAAAGAGGGAATTAGCGTCGCGCTGGCTCATATCCGCTATCTGAATCCATTCCCAAGCAACCTGGGTGAGATTTTATCCAGATACGAAAAGGTACTCATTCCCGAACTGAATATGGGCCAATTGCGGATGTTGATTCGCAGCCGATATCTGGTCGATGCGGTTGGCTACAACAAGGTCAAGGGCAAGCCGTTTGCCGTCAGTGAACTGGTAGAGAAGATCACTGAGATGACGAAATCCGCAAATCATAAAACAGCGCAATCTTTGGCGAGCTAAGCAAGCCGCCTGATTTCGAACCTATTCAAATCCATTCCTAAAAGACAATTCCACAATGAGCACAGCACTTCCCGTCCTCAAGGCCGAAGATTTTACCAGTGACCAGGACATCCGATGGTGCCCAGGTTGCGGCGATTACTCCATCTTGGCGCAGATGAAAAAGGTACTTCCCGAGATCGGCGTGCCGCCCGAGAAGACCGTTTTCATTTCTGGCATCGGTTGTAGCAGCCGGTTCCCATACTATGTGAACACCTACGGCGTTCACTCCATTCACGGTCGGGCTCCAGCGGTGGCAACTGGACTCAGACTCACTCGCCCCGATCTAAGCGTCTGGGTAATTACCGGTGATGGTGACTCGCTCAGCATCGGCGGCAACCACTTCATTCACTTGCTGCGACGAAACGTCGATTTGAATATCGTCTTGTTCAACAATCGAATTTACGGTTTAACCAAGGGGCAGTATTCGCCGACCAGCGTCGAAGGCCAAATCACCAAGAGCACACCGATGGGGGTGGTCGATCATCCGCTGAACCCGATTAGCGTTGCGGTCGGCGCAGAAGCCAGCTTCATCGCTCGATCGGTGGACAGCAACGTGAAACACCTTGCTTACACCCTCAAGCGAGCTGCCGCTCACAAGGGAACTTCCTTCGTAGAAGTCTACCAAAACTGCAACGTGTTCAACGATGGTGCTTTTGCTTACGCTCAAGACAAAGCAACTCGCGATGATGCCACCATCGAACTGGAACACGGCAAGCCTATGATCTTTGGCAAAGATCGGGATCGAGGAATTCGCCTCAATGGACTGAGTCTTGAAGTAGTCGATCTCAGCCAAGGCAAAGTCAAAGAAGACGATCTCCTGTTCCACGACGAAAAAGCTTCGTCGACCCTCGTGTACATGCTATCAAGAATGCGTCGCCCCGATTTCCCGGAACCGATCGGTGTCTTCCGGGACGTCCTCTCGGAAACGTACGAAGACGCAGTGCATGGTCAAATCCAAGAAGCGGTTCAGCAACGTGGCAAAGGCAACTTGCAGAAGCTTTTCAGCAGCGGCGATACCTGGAAAGTTGGGGCATAGACCATTCAAGTTCTTTTTGAAGACAACCATTTGCTGGTTCTCAACAAGCCAGCAAACTGTATCGTGCAAGGTGCGTCCGAAGACCAAAATAGCCTTCTGACTTGGGCTGCTGGGTACATCCGTCGCAAATACCATAAGCCGGGCAGCGTCTATCTAGGTGTGGTCAGCCGCCTGGACTCGCCGGTCACGGGCGTATTGCCACTGGCCCGTACCAGCAAAAGCGCAAGCCGACTCAGCGAACAATTCCGAGCTCAATCGCCCAAGAAAGTCTATTGGGCGATCGTCGAACAAAGGCCTAAGAAGGAACAGGATCGATTGGAGCATCATCTCGTTCGTCGAGAAGAAGAAACCAAGACGCGAGTGGTGAGCGTCCCCAATCCACACAGCAAATTAGCGATCCTGAATTATCGCTACGTCGGCAAAAACGACTTGGGGCACGAACTAGAGATCGAACTGATCTCGGGCCGCAAACACCAGATTCGCGCTCAATTGGAAGCCATCGGATGCCCCATCGTCGGGGACAAAAAGTACGGGGCTATCCATTCTTTTGCGGAAGGAATTGCGCTGCATTGCCGCAGTCTCACTCTGGAGCATCCCACGCTCAAAGAACCTATGAACTGGACAGCCAAGCTTCCTGAGTGTTGGCGATGGAGCGGAGCGAGCTAAGGCGTGGCAATCGACTAGATTGCTGGCCCATAGCAACGTGTCAATAGATTCCGGATCGTGTCCGAAAGTAAGCTCAGACTGAAGGGCTTCGACAGAACTTGATCGGTATGAAGTTGCTTCGCTTGCGAAACAATCGATTCGTCCAGCTTTGCCGACATCAAGATGCAGGGCAAAGACGACTTGGCATCCCGCAAAGATCGGAGCATTCCAAGCCCGTCCAGCCGAGGCATGTGAACATCTAGCAACGCCAAGTGAATGTGCTGGCTCTGAAGCACTTCCAAGGCTTCCATACCGTCCGCAGCCAAAACAACGCGGTACCCACGACGCGAAAGCGCTTCGCCCAAGCACAATCGAAAATCTCGATCGTCATCGGTTATCAGCAATTGTGGTTCCAGCGTTTGCATGACTAGACTCGTAAGCTCCAGTACACTTCCATTTCGTCGGCTCCAAGACTCGTTCTGTCTAACAGTTGGCAAACGAATAAAATCAAACTTCAATCATTATTCATTATGCTACCCCATGAATCAAACCCGATTTCCGAATCTCCGGGGCTGACCAGTCATAATTTACCGGATAAACGGTCAAAGACTAGCATGTGGGACCATTTTCGGGCGTCCATGGCGAATCGGAAAGCTGCTGGCCTGCACCGTGACGTTGTGGTCTCCACCCCGATTTCGCCAACCCGAGTCGAGCGGAACGGGCAAGTTGCCATCAATTTTGGAGCAAATGACTACTTGGGGCTAGCCTGGCACCCGACTCTTTTTGCCTGGCCCAAGGCCTCAGCAGCATCCTCTCCGGAGGGTTCGGAGTTCCTCCGCTACGGAAGCGGGGCGAGCCCGATTGTCACGGGGCACACGGACGAACACGCCCGGCTGGTCCAGACCATTGCAGAATTTGAAGACACACACTCTGCGATCGTCTATTCAAGCGGCTATGCAGCCAACTTAGGGGTCGTTTCCGCGTTAGCAACCCGCAATGACATTATCTTTAGCGACGAACTGAACCATGCCAGTCTGATCGACGGCTGTCGACTTAGCCGAGCCAACGTTCAAGTGTATCCGCACGGCGATTCGCAGACACTGAGGCGATTAGTTCAGGAACATCGCCATCGGGGAAGATTCGGTTTCGTGGTAACCGATTCTGTTTTTAGTATGGATGGCGATCTTGCTCCCCTTTTGGAAATTGATGCCATCTGTCAGGAATTCGACATGCATTGTATTCTCGATGAGGCTCACGCAACGGGTGTCTACGGGCATTTTGGACGCGGATTGGCGGAGCATATCGGCGTTTCCGACGAACGTATGATTCGCATTGGCACGCTCAGCAAAGCCGTTGGTTGCAGCGGAGGTTTTGTGGCGGGGCGAAACGAGTTGATTGAATGGCTTGTGAACCATTCTCGCTCATGGATCTATAGCACCGCTTCACCGGTACCGAATTCTCATATCGCCGCTCGAGCCATTCGCCTTGTTCAAAACATGCATACAGAGCGAACCGCACTTCGCCAGAACGCTCAACGCTTACGACTGGCCATCGCAGGCCTAGGCTACAGCGTGGGGGAGGGGGACTGTCCTATCATTCCCATTCGATTCCAAGATCCAAAGGCAGTAGTGGCTGCTAGCCAGGAGTTGCTCCGAAGGGGAATCTATGTTCCCGCCATTAGACCTCCCACTGTCCCGGAGGGCAAAAGCTTGCTGCGGGTCAGTCTATCAGTGGCTCATTCCTCGGACGATTGCCATTCACTGGTCGAAGGGCTTCGTCAAATCAAGAACCTTCCGTGAGCCGAGGACTATAGATCCAAGCCTGGACAAACCGTGTAGGGATGAAACCGTAGGCTTGATAGAGTCGAATGGCAGGAACATTCCGAGTGTCCACAGCCAACGTCATCTCTTCAATGCCGCTTGTCCTACACCAAGCCAGTGCGTGCTCCATGATCCGTCTGGACAACCCACGACCGCGATACTCGGGAACGAAACCAAGGTAAGTCAGTTCGCAGTTGGTACCGCAAGGTGAAAGCAGAAGACAACCCATGGGTTGCCCCGCATGCATCACTGCCCACCAAGAACGAGGCGAACCGTCGAGTATCGATGCGTAACCTTCCAGAGTGCTGGCGATGCTTCTGATGCCATTCAATTCTGGGACATCGCGAGTTTCCACGTAAGTGGTTTCGATCAATGACTGCCATTGGTCCGTGGACAGACAGGTATGGTCCGCAAAACTGAGAACAGGATCATCGCTCTCCTTCATTCGGCTGGGAACACTCTGCCAGGAATCAAGCGTCGTGTGTTCCATTTGCACTAACTTGGCCAAGGGCATCACGCGAGCTGCTAGAAAAGCTCTATCTTGAATGCATGTGTCAGAATCCACGGATGGCAGAGAGTTTGCACTTGCTTTCTGGATTTCGATCGCATCGGGATCGACCGAAGAAATCGCTTGAACGATTTCAATTCCTTGATCCACCGCTTGCGTACAAAGTGACTTGATGATTTGGACCAAGAGTGTTAGTTCCAGATCGTGATCCACTGGGGTCTGCTGCTGAACTGCTTGGACACGCAGATTTCCGATTACCCCTAGGGATCCGGGATAGAGACTCAGATATCCAGCAGCCTGATGGTTGCTTTCGACATGGTGCGCAACGAGAACGGGATGACGATATCGCGATTGCTCCTGCAGGTCTAGCAAAACAAGAATCAACTGATCGATCGATTCGTCTGGCAAGCCTTCATTGCACCAACGTACCCAATGAATCCATTCAGGATCGCGTGCTTCCATGATTCACTTCACCACGAACATCTCGTTTTTATTCAGTTCGCTCAGACGCACGATCAACAAAACAGGTTGTATTTCGCCTGACTTGGTCTTGGTCCGAAGATAAACCTCCCCAAGCCCTCGCGGTTCTTCTGTCGGCCCAATGACCAAACAGTCGCCTTGATGCAGCTTCAAATCGATCATCAAAGCGTTCCATGTTTTCGATTCCCGAAGGGTATCCATATGAATTCCAGATTCACGCGGAACAGCCTTTCGCATCAATTCACCGTACTGCATCGCCGGTGTGATCTGGATGCGTGCACATTGATCGCTAAGTGGTTCGGCATGAATAGCAAACTGAAGATGCGGCGACAGGTACGCTTGATCGGTGACTGAATCGGAAACGTAATTCACGTTGACTTCTTCGTCGGTCAGTTTGCGGACAGTTAATTCCTTGCGTGCATTTTTTCGGCACCGCCAAAGTTGCGAGTAAGAAGACACGTCCGCCGCAAAGCCCGCTTGTTCGAGCGGATCTTTTTCCAATCGCTGGACCGTTTCTGTGACCCAGCTCGCGAGCATGGGGGGGACATCGCCAGAGATCTTACCAGCTCGCATTCCGTTTTTATCGAGTCTGATCCTTAAGTCGGGTGCAATCACTTGTTCGTCAATCGCATCCCACATGGCGCCCAGTTCATCAGCCTGGCTGGGATTCAATCGAATCAGAATGGTTTCGACCCCGGCTGTATCCGCGGGGCTTTTGGGGGTACCAAACCCACCAACCGCTTGTTTGGCAGGCTCTTCTCCGGACGGCAACCAGGACGCACAGCCTGGAAACGAACATAGCATCAAGCAACCAAACCAAGCCAAAAGCTCACTTCGTGGGCTCCATAAGGCTTGGCGATGATCAACTCGGTGGTTGCCTACGTGACATTCATCCATAAGTTGGTTGCACTATTGAAAAGCACCCAACCTAGCGTCTCGGTTGGGTTAAAGGCTGAGCGGATCCGCCTTGCGATTGCGGAGGAACCGTGGCCGACCGAAGATCTCCTGCGCCTGGTGGAGCGTACGGTACTTCAACCATCTTCCAATCCTTGGGAATGTCCAATGGCAAAAACTCTTTTCGCCAAACGGCCTCATCAATCTTTTGCAGGAGCGTCGCGTTCTTCTCGCGATCGGTGAACTCAAAGACTTCGCGATTATCGACAAAGGTCTCGCCAGGTTCATCAATGTGTTCCGTATTGTACTTGACCACCATGGATGGCAAGAACTGCTTACGATCGAGATAGACTTCCACGTGATCGTAGTTCACTGCGTCGGCCTGGAGCTTGGGATGAACTTCAATCACAAAGATATCGTTGTTGGGGGATGGCTTCATTCGCATCCAATAACGCGCTTTCATCTTGTCGGCATTCACACCAAAAACAAAAGGCATGGGTGAATCCAAGATAGCGCTACCCTTCATGTCCGGAGGAAGTTCGTGCTTGGTGCATCGGAGCTCTGTGCGATCGTAATCGTATACATGCTTCCCATCGCATAACCACCACTCGCCAAAACGGTTTGGAAACTCTTTGTATTCAGGGAGCTTACCGTTCACTTGTCCTGTCATGGAAAGCAATCGTTCGATTTTGAACAAGCCTTGGTCGGGTGCCAAATACTTGACTTCGCCGGCCGAGATCGTTGTCGGAACCTCGCGAACATCTTTGCCTAGCTGCTGAGCCAACTGGGCAACGAAGTTATCATTCGAATTGTATTGCCATCGCTTGAACTTACTTGAAAATCGCGTGATGTCTGCGGTCGACTTTTCCCAATAAATCAGGACTTGATCGAGATGTTGTAGTTCCTGCGGCGTCAAAGGATTTGCCGCAAACGGATCCTTCACTACCACAGGACTTCCTGCTTCGCCAACTGGTATCGAACCAGCCGCTGGAACTTGGTTCAAATTAGGATTCAAATTGGGGTTGGCCGGTGCCCCCGGTTGACCTTGCAACTGACCCTGCGGTTGGCGGGCCGCACCGTTTGGCTGGATAGGAGCACCTTGTCCCTGTCGATTGCCGTAGCCGCCAGCCGGCGGAGCAACCCCCTGTTGTGCTTGTACGGATGTTTCAAGACCGATTGCGC
>CAITIF010000180.1 GCA_903892365.1 uncultured Pirellula sp.
GCGCTTTCCATCAGTTGGCTTATCGCATTGCTCATCCATTGGAGACCTGGTCGACGCATCGACGTATCGTCAACCAAGTATCTCGCACTAGCCCAGAAATACACTCACCGGTCCATGTTATCTCGGAGGTTTACGAGCAAGCTCGTTATTTGCCATCCGATATGGAGCTATCAGAAGATCAATTGGCTTCGGTGCGAAAGGCGATCCAAGCATGCGAACCTTAACAACCGCATCCTATGCGATAAGATTGACTCGCGTTTTCATTTTCTTGGTTTGCTTGAGCGTTCCAACGAGCTGTCTTGGGTGGCTCGTTGCACCCTCGTGTTTCGGACAACTGGAACAGCCCGATAACGAACAATTGCCGGAGTGGTACTTTGGGTACGATCTTTTCCAACTGGTTCTGAAGAAACGAGGGCTCGAAAATTCCCCTTTTCTCAATGATGCAATTCTGCGGCCCAAGGAATCGATCGTGGTGCTCCTCGGCGACCAACGCAAGCTGTCCACCTCTGCCTGGAACAGCTTGCGTCGTTTCATTTCGCAGGGTGGAAACCTGCTTTTGGCAAGCGATCGAACGAACCAGCTTGCCGGCATCGGACTGCTCGATGTTGGCACGTCCAACGCAGGGCCGGTTGTGTCAGCCAATCCAAGTATCCAATACAATGGTTTCAATGACTGCTTGATTGTGGAAGACGTGGTGCAGGAACACCCGATCACCAAGGGGATTTCAAAGCTTGTGACCAACCGCTCGGGCTGGCTCGCTCGACCGAACTCCGTGCGAGGCAAGACCGACGCCTGGTTACCTTTGGCCACGTTTCCATCAGATGTTTCCCCTTCGAACAGTCAAGCTCAAGCGTTGATCGCGATCTCGCAATCCAAAACCAAAGATGCAGGTTCGGCCATCGTCGTTTCCGATGCAAGCCTCTTTTCGAATGCGATGCTTTGGCATGGTGATAACGGATTGCTTACCATTCAAATTGCAGATTGGCTGTGCGATAGAAATCGCAAGAAAGTAATTTTTCTGGTGGACGGATCACCCATACGTGGTTCTTCCCCCGCAGCAAACGGTCGCAAATCCCCGTCCACCCAAGATCAAGCATCGGCCAATCCAAGCGAACAGATCGAAGTGCAACTCAAGCCAGCCAGCTTCCTGAAGTTCGCGAACACCGCAATCCAAAAAATCGCGGAGTCCAATATTGCGAACGAGTCACTGCGCAATCAACCTCGAGGCGTACCTCCCAAAATGTATTTCCAAGGGGTTTGGGCCTTGGTCGCCCTGGCCTTGGCAATTGGAATTGTCTTGGTGCTAATGAAACGTTCCAGGTTGCTGGTCGATTACATGGCCCCAAGAAAAATGCGATCTTGGCATGATATCCAATCTAACCAGCACCATCCATTGGACCAGAATGGCTTCGCCGCCGAGACACTCGCTCGCAACTTTTGCCGATCTTGGACTGGCAAAGACAAGCATGCGGCCTGGCAAAGTTACCTTCAAGACATGGACTTGGAGCTGGCCCAAAGTTCCCTTTCAAAACTGGAGCGTGCGAGCCTGAAGTCGTTATTTGAGCTGGCCGTTTACGGCAAGAAGGCACTCGTTTCGGATGACCATTTGGTACAGCTCAGTCAATCGATTCGCGAACTGCTTCGTCGCCAAAATGCCGTATCTATTTCGACACCTTCCTAGCTGGTTCTTTCACTGCCTAAACACCTAGGCATTGTTTCCTGTGCATCATGTCTCAATATGGATGATCCTTTTGAGTCTCTACATCAAAGGGCAAATCTAACTGGCTTTTATCCTGCTCACCCTGAAAATTCATGTTCGATTCTGCAACTGTGTCCTGCTGGCCCAGCTTGCTTAACTGCCGGTTCTTGGTCC
>CAITIF010000181.1 GCA_903892365.1 uncultured Pirellula sp.
CAAAGACGGTCGCCAAGGTGTCTTTGTGGACAAATCAGATTCTTGATACCCACGGCGAAGGTGGGCCTTGTGCACTCTTTCGCAACCGGTTTGGGGCGCTAACACATCCACCCTTGGTTCTGATCCCTTTCTCTTCTTGATAAGAATCTGTCGAAAGATGTGGGGCGAAAAATTTCAGGACCATACTTCACCGAACTATTTTTCGCCCCCCATTTTTCGACAGCAATCATTCTGAAATCAAGTAGGCCGTAACAAGTCGCTTTGGACGCAGTTACGGCGTGGAGCGATAGACAGGATTGCCCCGAAGCGATTGGGGCGATTGCGGGATTAGCTTAGTGGATGGATTAGTTTGGTGGATGGCACCGTTCGAGCTTCTTTCGAGACAAGCCCGAACGTCGCTGCAACTGGTGTCGCTGCAGAATACGTCCGACCTCGGTTCAGAGCCCTGTCTCTTCTTGTAAAGAGTCTGTCGAAAAATGAGAGTCGAAAAATGTCAAGATCATGCTTCCGCCAACTATTGTTCGCCCCACATTTTTCGACTGTGATTCGCTTGGTGTAGAGCACCTTTCGGATACATGCAACGCGAAGTTGGGCCACGTGCCCTCCTTCGCAACAGGTTTGGTGCGCTAACACGCTACCCCTATATAAGACAGCGTTCGTGAGCCGAAGGCCCACGAACGCAAAATAGCTCGGTCGGTTAGCACGAACAATTAGAACACCAAACCTATTGCGACATTCGAGACAAGCCCGAACGTCGCTGTAGCCGAAGCTCGACGCAAACTACGCCCGCCGTTGGTTCAGTTCCGTTTCTCGATTTCACTAGAGTCGGGCGAAACCTATTTCAACACAAACAACAAGTCGCCCGTCTCAACTTGGCTGCCTGACTGAACGAGCAACTGAGTGATCTCGCCGTCTCGTTCTGCATTGATCACCGTCTCCATTTTCATCGCTTCAAGCGACAGCAGCTTCTGGCCCTTCGTGACTTTGGCACCTTGCGTTACCGCAACACCAATCACCATGCCGGGCATCCCCGCAGCCACATGAGTTGGATCGCCTAAATCTGCTTTGACTCGGGTTGCGGCCTTCGACTCGATCGACTTGTCGACAACCTCCACTTCTCGCGGCTGTCCATTGAGTTCAAAAAAGACCGTCCTGGTCCCATCTGGACGTGGATCTCCGATGGTCAAACACTTGACGATCAGCCGCTTCCCAGGCTCTATATCCACCGAAAACTCCTCTCCGATGGCTGGCCCATTGAAGAAGACGGACGACGGCAACAAGGATACATCGCCGTAGTTTTTGACGTGCGATACAAACTCGTCAAAGACCTTAGGATACAACGCGCTCGTCACGATCTCGCGCATGTTCGCTTGTCGACCCATCTTCGTAGCTAGCTGATCACCGATCGCTTTAAAATCAACCGGAGGCAACGTCTCGCCCGGACGAGTCAATACTTCCGGATTGTTCTTGAGTATCGACTTCTTGGCCTGTGCCGGAAAGCCACCCGGCGGTTGCCCCATCATCCCACCCACCAAATCCAACACGGACCCTGGGTACGCAATCTCGCGTTTGCCTTCCACCACGTCGTCTGCCGACATACCATTCGCGACCATGAACAACGCAAGATCCCCCACCGCCTTGCTCGTGGGAGTTACCTTGACGATATCGCCCAACAACTGATTGGCCTCGGCATACCGCTTGCAAACGGTTGACCATTGGTCTGCCAGCCCCAATGCCTTGGCCTGCTGATACAGGTTCGTGTATTGGCCTCCGGGCATTTCATGCTGATACAGATCCCCCCCTGCCACCAAGGATTCACTTTCAAACGGTGCATAAAACTGGCGAGCTGCCTTCCAGTATTCTGAGATCTCGGTCAACGCATCGGTCTGGAGCGAACTCTCACGGTCCGAATAGCGAAGCGATTCAACCAACGTGTTCAAGTTAACCTGCGAGGTTCCGCCCGACATGGATGCGAACGCACCATCGGCGATCTCAAGCCCCTCTTGAGCTGCATTCAGGATCGAAGCCGCTTGAATGCCCGCGGTATCATGCGTATGAAAATGGATCGGAATCCCGATCTCTTGCTTCAACGTGGCGACCAGTTTCTTGGCAGCCATCGGTTTGCACAAACCTGCCATGTCCTTAATAGCAAGGATATGCGCGCCCATCCGCTCCAACTCTTTCGCAAGATCCACATAGTACTTCAAGGTGTACTTCTGCCGGTTCGGATTCAAAATGTCACCGGTATAGCAAATCGCAGCTTCGCAAATCATGCCAGAATCGACCACGGCATCCATCGCGATGCGCATGTTATCTGTCCAGTTCAAGGCATCGAACACGCGGAAGATATCGACCCCTGCACTGGCCGCCTCCTTGACAAATGCCACCACGACATTGTCTGGATAATTGGTATATCCGACTGCATTGGACGCACGCAGTAACATTTGAAAAAGAAGATTCGGGATCCTGGAACGCATGTCGGCCAAGCGTTGCCACGGGCTCTCTCGCAAGAAACGCATGGAGGTATCAAAGGTAGCGCCGCCCCACATTTCCAAGCTGAAGAACTGAGGCGTCAATCGGGCGTAGGCATCAGCGATTTGCAACATGTCGAAAGTACGTAAACGTGTCGCCAACAAAGATTGATGCGCGTCTCGCATGGTCGTGTCGGTCAACAAAAGCTCTTTGCTTCCTCGCAATGAATCGCAAAATGGCTTCGCCCCAAGTTTCAAAAACCGACTTCGATAACTTTCAGGGATAGGCTGCGTTCGATCCACCACCGGAACCGCAGCAGGCTCGCGTCGCACCGTCGCCCCCTGGACTTCCACAGTCTTGCTTCCATTGACCAACGTCTCTGCCAAGAAACTCAACAATCGTGTCGCGCGATCGCGCCGTCGCGTCAATTCAAAAAGCTCGGGCGTCTTATCGATCATCCGAGTCGTTGCATCGCCCGTCAAAAACGTCTCGTGCGTGATCAACGAAATCAAGAATGGGATGTTCGTCTTGACCCCACGGATTCGAAACTCCTGTAAGCAACGTTCCATGCGTCCGGCTGCTTCACGAAGATTTCGACCTCGAGCGGAAACCTTAACCAACAAGGAATCATAAAAAGGGTTCACTACCGCTCCGCTAAACGCGCTACCGGCGTCCAACCGAATTCCCAAACCGCCTGCGCTTCGGTAGTGCGTAATGCGACCATAATCAGGCCGGAATTGATTGGTTGGATCTTCCGTGGTCACCCGGCATTGAATCGCCGACCCGACAACCTGAACATCACTCTGCGACTTCAGTCCAATGGACTCGTCCGACAATCGATCGCCACAGGAGACCAATATCTGAGCACGCACTAAATCGATCCCGGTGACTTCTTCCGTCACCGTATGCTCCACCTGTATTCGTGGATTCACTTCGATGAAATAGAACTTGTCGGATTCGGTATCGAGCAGAAACTCGACCGTCCCCGCGCAGTAGTATCCTACTTCCTTGGCGATCGCAACTGCCGCTTCATGCAATTCGCTTGCGGTCTTCTTGCTCAAGTTAGGAGCGGGCGCAATTTCGACCACCTTTTGATGACGGCGTTGAACCGAGCAATCGCGTTCGTGCAAATGTAGGATGTTCCCATGTTGATCCCCAAGGATCTGCACTTCGATGTGACGCGCTTTGCCCACCAGCTTTTCCAAAAATACTTCATCGCTTCCAAATGCGTTCTTGGACTCCCGTTGCGCTTGCTCCAGATTCGATTCCAATGCATCCTGCGACTCGACAACTCGCATCCCGCGACCACCGCCCCCTTTGGATGCTTTGAGCATAATGGGGTACCCCATGGCCTTCGCCGTTGCCATGGCTTCTTCGAGCGAGCGGACCGCATGCGCAGACCCCTCTAAGACTGGCACGCCGACCTTCTTGGCAATAGTCCTGGCCGCAACCTTATCTCCAAGCAACTCCAGCGCCTTGACGCTTGGACCGACAAACGTGATCCCGGCGTTCAATAACGCCTTCGCAAAATCGGCATTTTCCGAGAGAAAGCCATACCCCGGATGCACCGCATCGATCTGATTCTCCAGACACAACCGCACAATGCCGTCGATGTCCAAATAAGATCGAATCGGCTCGCCAGCCTTTCCTATCTGATAGGCCTCATCCGCCTTGAAGCGATGCAAGGCAAATCGATCTTCGTGAGAGTAAATCGCTACGGTTCGAATCTTCAGCTCGTGAGCACTTCGAAAAATACGTGTCGCGATCTCGCTGCGGTTCGCAGCGAGCAACTTTCGAATCTTGGTCATGGATTTGGTGGGGAGAGGGGAGAGGGGGAGTTTGAAGTTTGAAGTGGGAAGTGTGAAGCGGGAGTGGGGAGTGCAAGCAGCTTACTGATGCTTGCGATTTGTTCGGGCTTACGGCAAGCCTGAGCTTACCGTGGTAATAACGATCGTGCACTTCGACTTATTTTTACTTCGGCTTAACGGGGGTGGGTTGCGAAAAATCACCAGCCGTTGCAATCACAAAATTGTCCGGCGAAACATATTCGCTGATGGCTTCGTTCACCCCTTCGACGGTCAAGCTGGCAACCTCTGCTTCCAGTTTTTCGTAAAACTGCATATCGCGTCCGGTAAACAAATTGGTCGCCAAAATCCCTGCAAGGGAACTGTCGCGAGCCCTTGATAGTCGTTGGTTTTGCAGGAAACCTTGCACGTTGTCAGCAAGTTCTTTTTCTGTGATACCATCCTTCACGAACTTGCGGAGTTCCTCGTCAATCACTTTCACCAGTTTGTCCCGGTTGATCGGGTTGGTGATGGCTCGAACGGTCAGGGACGCCTGCTCGTCGATCAGGCTGGCACGCAAGGAGCTAGAAACGCCATACGAAAGTCCTTCGTCTTGCCGTACGCGATTCCCCAATCGAGAGGCAAGCGAACTTCCCCCTAAGACCGTGTTGCCAATCAGCAATGCAGGGTACTTTGGATGATCGTCGCGCAAAGCATACTGCTGGCTTGCATAGTATTCCGAGTTAGCCTTATCAGGCGTTTCGATCGAAATCATTGGAACCTTGACATCGGTCGTGGCTGACATTGCAGCCCGTTGATATGGGATGCGTGACTTCCAATTCGAAAGCATCGACGAGAGCTTGGACTGGACTTCCGATGGCTCAAAATCACCGACCACAGCAACCTCACCCTCATTTCCAGACAGAAACTTGGCATGGATGTCTTTGATGTCCGCCAAGGTGAGAGCCTTGTAGTCTTCGATTTCCTCTTCGACGGTCGGAACATACCGAATGTCGCCTCTCTTATGCGGACTAAGCGCCCGCTGAACAGCAAGTTGCGCCAACGTGCTTGGCTCTCTCTTTTGATTTTCAAGCTGAGTCAAAACACTGTCCCGCAGTAGAGTAAACTCCTTCTCATCCAACGCAGGATTCCGAATCACATCACGAACCAGCTCGATCACTTCCGCAAGCTTTTCTCGCTTTGTCTCAACAAAAATTCGCAAAATCTGAGGACTCGACGATACAGACATCGATGCCTTTAGCTGATCTTTGCGATCGTTCAACTGCTGCAAAGAAAGGGTCGTCGTTCCACGATCCATCAAGCTGCCCAACATTTCACAAGCAGCAGTCTTGCCCATCAGCGACTTCACATCTCCAAATCGCAAGTTAATAATCAAGTTCACTGTCCCACCCCGCGTCTTCTTGGGCAGGAACGCAAATGGCACGCCACTATCTAATTCGCCTCGCACCAACCTTTGCTCAATATTCGCAGGGGTCGGATCAAATTGCTCCCCTTCACTAATCGATTCACGACCCGCGTAGCCGTCTACTAATGCCTTGAGATCGGGACTGTCTGGGATCTGAATGCGTTCCGACTTTTCAGTTGGAAGAAACATCCCAACCGTCCGATTGTTCTGAACCAAGTACTTCTGAGCCGCCAATTGAACCTGCTCGACCGTAGCATTTTCAATCGCATCTCGGAACAGGAAATAAAGTCGCCAGTCCCCCTGAGCAGCCCAATCACTAAGGCTGATCGCGATCGAATCCGATTTGGAAGCGGCCATCTCGCGATTGTTCAATGCTTGTCGTCTTGCTCGCTCCAGTTCCTCCGAAGTAATGGGGTTGGATGCAAGATTCTCCAACGTATCCAACATGGCCGACCGAGCCTCTTCTGCCGACTTGTCTTTCGGAACTTGGGCCATGAAGGTAATGACTCCTGGATCATGCAATGCGAACGCCCCGCCAAAGACCTGAGTTGCCTTCTTGGTTTCAATTAAGGATTTGTAAAGCCGACCGCTTGGCTGGTCGGTCAAAATGCTTGCCAGAAGATCGACCGCCGCATATTCAGGATTGCCACCAGCCGGCACGTGATACATCGCACCGACAACCTGGATGTCCGCAACCCGACGCACCATAGTAATGCGATCGCCATCTTGCGGCGGCTCGATCGTATAGGTCTGACTGATCGGAGTCTTCGGTTTCGACAAAGCGCCGAAATACTTCTGAACCAACTCAAGTGCCTTCTCCTCTTCAAAACTGCCTGCTACTACCAACATTGCATTGTCAGGCCGATAGTACTTACGATAGAAAGCTTGAAGATTATCGATCGGCACACGTTCAATGTCGCTCCGATTTCCAATCGTTGAATTGCCGTAATTGTGCCACTGATACGCAGCCGAAAACATCCGCTGCTGAAGCACTCGAATTGGGTTGTTTTCTCCTCGCTCGAACTCGCTTCGCACCACGGTGAATTCTTTTTGCAGGTCCTCATTCAGGATCTTGCTGTTCACCATACGATCCGCTTCCAGCCGAATCGCGAACTCGAGATTGTCGTCCGACGCGGGTAATGTTTCGTAATAATTGGTGCGATCCAACCAAGTCGTACCGTTAAATACTGCACCCCGATCGCGCAAAGCCGCAGGAATCTCCGGATGCAGCTCGGTTCCCTTGAAAACCATATGCTCCAACAAGTGAGCCATCCCTGTCTCGCCATACCCTTCATGCCGTGATCCCACGAAAATCGTACAGTTCACGGTGACTTTGGGCTGACTTTTGTCAGCGAAAAGCAACACTTTCATACCATTCTCGAGGACGTATTCGTTAATACCTTCTACGGAACCGACTTTGGTTGGCATCTTGTCTTCTGAAAACCCCTGAAGTGAATTGAACGTGAACACAACCACCAGCAATAAAGATCGCTGGATGCCCGTGCAGAAATAGTGAAACAAAGAAGACCCCCACATACAGAACTCCGCAGGCCGTCGTGAACCTAAGATCGAAAACAACATGGAACGCAAGGATTGTAATGCAATTCCAAGTAGTTCGTAGATTAGGTTCCAGCGAACCCATCAGAAAAATTGCAAGTCCCCTCGGTGATGCCCCTCCTAAACCATCAAACAACTTTTTGTCATTTCGAATGGACCGCAGCGCCTTTGACGAGTAACGGGCCTACAAATACTGGGACACAATCAAATCGGAAGAAAATCGTTGACAAGATTGGTTTGCAATCGCTAAGCTACGCTTCAGCAATTCAATTGCATCTGTAAGGAACTTAGATCCAAGAGATGCCCTCCAAGAGAAACATCTTCACCCCAAGTCCTAGAAAGACTTAAATGCAAACCATGCGATCTCGAAACGCCTTTACCTTGGTCGAATTGCTAGTCGTCATCGCGATCATTGGAATCTTGGTGGGCTTGCTTTTGCCCGCCGTCCAAGCGGCTCGGGAAGCTGCTAGACGAGCTCAATGCATGAACAATATGCGGCAAATTGGCCTCGCCACCTTGAACTATGAATCTGCGACACAGCGGTTTCCAAGCGGCTGGATCGATTGGCGGCAAACCACCAAACCAGGCTGGAGCTACGCTCAAGCGATTCTACCCTACATGGAACAATCCAATGTTTTTAACCAACTGGATACGATGAGCCCGATCACGGCCTCTTCGAACACACCCTTTCTGGAAACCGTCATTCCGTCATTTATCTGCCCTTCGGACCCCATGGCCTCTGTCTTCGAAATCGGCGAGAACGAGGGAGATGGTCATGACGACCACGATCACGACGAAGAACACCCTCACAATGTGGATGAAGGGCACAAGCTGTTTCGAATTGCCCGCTCCAACTACGTGGGAGTTTTTGGAACTCTTGAAATTGAAGACGCACCCTACCGAGGCGACGGCACCTTCTTTGGCAACTCTTTCGTTCGAATGCGCGATCTTTACGATGGCACCAGCAACACCATCATCTTCGGTGAGAGATCCAGCAAACTTGGCGGTTCCATTTGGCACGGATACATCGATGAAGCATCCGCCGCGCCCGCTCGCTTCTTAGGAACAACCGATCACACCCCGAACAGCCCCTCAGGGCATTTCGATGATTTCTCCAGCTACCACACTGGCGGTACGCACTTCATCATGGGGGATTGCTCAACCCGATTGATTTCCAACAGCATCAATCTACAAACCTACCAAGCCCTGGCGACTCGCATCGGTGGCGAAGTTCCTGGTGATCTCGATTAGGCCCAAACGCACCCACGCGATCTGCCAAAACGTAGCTGTAACGTAATAACCCGTTCCGGATATCGGTGGCGTCAATTCAACAAAACTCGCAAACTGCGAGAGTCCTTCAAAGGAATACGAACGCCATTTCGTCATTCCTTATTGGGTGTTCGACATTCAAGACAGCTTGAAAGTAGATGGCATTGGCTTCACGCCCGCCGACATCCAAAGCATGTCGGGCCTCTTCGGTTTTAACCGCTGTTTCACCCCTTAGCCCTGCCAAGCCCGTGCTTTCAAACATCACGGAATCAATGCATCCGTTCGATCGCAAAATCCAGACTCAAACGAAAAAACGAGCCATATTGGCTCGTTTTTAAATTGACGCAACAGTGTAGGGTGCAAGGTGTCGGCGATCGCCAACCCGCTACCGATACTACTTCTTCTTTTTCTTCTTGTCGTCTGCTTCGTCTTCCTTCTTGACCTTCTTCTTCTTCTTCAAGGAGATCTTAGGAACGCGAACTTTGGCCATGCCAAGCACGATGCTGCTATCGGACCACTTGTCCAAATCTTGCAGGCGTTTGATTCGCTCTGCGCGAGTCATCACGTTTCGGCTCTTGATAGCCCCGGCCCGGACTTTCAAGCTCTTATCGAGTGTCATATCAACCAATGCTCCTAACGACGGAAAATAATCAATTCAACGGGAGGAGAGAGTTTAGCGACCTCGGAAAGAAGCGACAAGGCAAAAACAAGGGTTTCGGTCCTAAAGTTACCTTTTCCTGGCCTCAAAACCAGTCACTTTCCCCCATTTCCAGCCACGCGGTAGCGTTGATCGATCACAACAAATTCGAATCCGCCACCTTTTCCCTTTTGCCGACACTCAAAAACAGTCTTCGCAATGGTAGTTACCCGAAAGTCTTTGCTTCGTTTATCAATAAAGTAAGCCGCCTCCGCCTGTGCCAATTGCTCCTCCAAATCGTTGGGCACAAACTTCAAAACCTGACGCCCCGCATGCGGTATACCGGCCGCCTGCAAAATTTGTTTTTCGTATTGAAGCAAAACGCTCTCGCTAACGCTGATAAACTTCAAACGCTTCCGCGCCTTCTCGTCTTTTGGAGCCACCGAATTTTTGGTTGGGCCGTTCGCCACCGAACTCACGTAATCTACCGTGGCAACACCACCTCCGATCGCCCCGATGTCGATCTTGAACGCCTCAAGCTGGATCGCGTAACTACGGCGATCACGAGCCGTAAACTTCAGCTCCCATCGATCAAATCGTGGAATAATGTCGTCTCCCTCTCCTTCGGGCCCCGGTGGACGACTGTCTCCCTTTCCATTGGAATCGTTCCCAACATTGGTATCCATCGCATCCAGGGTGGAAGAAATGGAACTGATGGCTTCGGTCACCAATTGCAAGGTCTGCTCCATAGCGGGCTCGTTAAGCTGCTCGACTTCGTCAGCGCTTGGCGGGTCAAAATCTCGTTCCGTCCCCTCGGCATTCTCTCCACGCCCCGCGATCCGCTCGGG
>CAITIF010000182.1 GCA_903892365.1 uncultured Pirellula sp.
CCGACCTCGAATGAAGCGTGGCGCCGACCAACGCGACTGATCCAACCACCCCAGAAAATCGACGTCGTTTGGGATGCCATTTCCAATCATCCCAGCACGGTGCGATACCGGGGCGATGTTCAATGCGTCCGAGAAACCAGCGGCCCCGAACGGGTCGACAGCGGATGGTGGCAAGGAATCACACAACAACGCGACTACTATCGCGTGAAGCTAGAAAGTGGTCCATGGTTGTGGATCTATCGCGATCGCAGAAATGCGACCTGGATGCTGCACGGCGAATTCGATTAGCCCACACTATCTAAACAGCGCTGACTAGCCAGCGCTATCTAGCAAATCCCCTTCAGTGATCATCCGGAATCCTTTGCGGGCCAGCGTTTCTAGTGCTTGCTCTGTATTATCGACCATGATGGCTACGGCGGGTTCGCCGTGCGGTCGAAAGATCAAAGGGTACGCTTGAATGATGTTGATTTCCGCCTGCAAAAGTGCAGTGCAAATCTGAAGCAACGGCTGCCCACCTTCGGGTAGCTCGACGCCAATCAAATCGCTTTCGATGATGGCAAGCCCGGCTCGTTCCAGTATCTCGCGACCGCGTTCGGCGTGACTCACCAAGAATCGAACGAAAGCGCATTCGGCGGAGTCATTGATCGACAGAGCAACGATTCGAATCCCAGTTCCTTCGAACCGTCGAACCACCTCCAGCAATTGTCCGACTCGATTTTCGAGAAATACGGTAAATTGCCGGATCGTTGGATAGTTTCGTCCGTGCATGGTTTGGAACGAAACAGATGACCCCTCTCCAGTGCTCATCGCAGGAAACTTTCTAAAATCAACAAGTGGTATCTATGCCCTTGGGGAAGTGTAACAGAAAGTTGCGGCATTACTAGAATTCGACCTATCGGAACTTTCTGTTGAAAACATCCGGATCAAAGGGATCCTTCGCTTGAGTTGCTTTGCTGGGCTCGGCAGATTCATATTTTTCTTCCAAATCCCGGATGGCCTTTTCCAAATCATCCAGCTCGCTGCCTGACAAAATAGCTGGCGGGGGGGCGGATTTGGCGGGCTTCGACAGGCTGGCGTTGCGGTCCCGCTTTTCCACGATCTTGGATAGTTCGCTTCGAGTCATTCTGTCACCACTGCCATCCAAGGGACTGGTTGCAATTGCCTGGGTTACTCCCTGGGCCCCACCCTGCTTCATGACTCCAGCGGATTGCATATCTGCAGATGCCGTCGCAACGGGATACTGTTGAGGCATCGACTTGTTAATGCTTTGGGAGAGAGCAAGTGATTTGATCCATTGACCGATGCGTTCAATCAACAGTCGCTCGTCTTCTCGCGAGGCATTCAAGCTTGGATGGCGTTGGATTCCGTGCGCCTTGGTTGCGTAGGCCAGAAGCTCACTGTCATGAACTCGCTCGCGATCAACATAACGAAGCACTTCATCCAAATCCTTAGCCAAGGTCAATGCTGCCTGGTCGCCGATGGGTTGGTAGAGATGGAAGTCAGATTTACCAAGTATTCCATGGCAGCCGGATTGTCCACATCGAGTCACTAGGACTGGTAGAATCGAGGTTTGGAAGGTTTTTCGTATGTAGCCAGGGATCTCCGTTTGAGTCCAAGAATTTGAGACTGAGCGTCGTGGCTCCAAATCTTTCTCGGGAATGTCGCGAAGTTTTGGAGCTTCGGCGCTGGCCTGTACCACTTCGCTTTTGATAGCTTCGTTGGTCGCTCCGTTCTGAACCATGGTGCTTTCCGGAGAGGTCTCAACCCCAAGGGACTTCCTTACTTTTTCGTCTGCCAAGAGCGCTTCCCGAAGCATGTGTTCAATTTGCTTGAACTGCGGCGAGTCCGATGCGTTCGTTTCGATCACCCGGTAGTGTGCGATAGCGTGATCGATCAGTCCTTGTTTGATGCACCAATGCGCCAAATGCCAATGCTCGCCTGTGCCCCAGGATCGGATACCCGATTTTTGATGATGGTACAAAGCCTCAAGGGATGGACCAATGTACTCGACATTCTTGTGCTCAAGGTTAAGCTTGCTGTTCCCATCGACCCTGATAATGATGCGTTCGGAATTGGTCGAGATCTTGCCCGCAAGAACATTTCCGTTTTGAAGCAGGATGTAGCCATCACCGGAATAAGAATGACGTTCCGGTTGGGAACCATATTCGCGGCCTTTTTGCCCAATCGCCTTCGACGGAATGCCCGAAGCGCATATCAAAACAAGGACAAATGCAAGCGAGGCTCTAGGATTCATGAACTGGTCCACGACTTGGAAACAAAGTTAAAGTCGCTTCCAAAAAAGTTCTTGGACGCGCACCTTCCCGGAGATTAGCAAGTCGGATGGCTACGAATCAAGACGATGAACCTAGGCGTTCACAAATTTCTGGTCGTGTTTTTCCCGACGAGCTAGTTCAAGATCGTGCTCGACCATGATCCTTGCCAGTTCTCGAACGTCCGTTGCTGCGGACCAACCTAACTTCGACTTGGCTTTGCTAGCATCGCCCAGCAACAAATCGACCTCGGCAGGTCGGAAGTACCTTGGATCGACTTCCACATACTTTGTCCAATCGAGCTCCAATGGTTCAAAGACCATGTCCAAAAATTCCCGAATCGTTCGTGTCTCACCTGTTGCGATCACGTAATCGTCCGGTTCCTCTTGCTGCAGCATCAGCCACATCGCCTCGACATAGTCCTTCGCATATCCCCAATCGCGTTTCGAATCGAGATTCCCCAGGTACAATTTTTCTTGAAGCCCAAGCTTAATTCGGGTGGCAGCACGAGTAATCTTGCGAGTCACGAAGGTTTCGCCACGACGAGGCGACTCGTGATTGAACAAGATGCCGTTGCACGCAAACATGTCGTAGCTTCGGCGGTAATTGACGGTTTGAAAATAAGCGTAAACCTTGGCACAAGCGTAAGGCGATTGCGGATTGAATGGAGTTTTTTCTGTTTGTGGAGTTTCAAGCACCATTCCGTACATTTCGGAGCTACTCGCTTGGTAGACTCGAACCGGTTTGCGGCGGTTCAGCAACCGTGCGGCTTCGAGAACATTGAGGGATCCAACTCCGTCGCTCATCAGGGTATAAACGGGTTGATCGAAGGAAACGCGAACGTGGCTTTGCGCTCCCAGATTGTAAATCTCGTCCGGCTCAATATCTTGCACTAAGTTCGTCAAAGCTTGTCCATCGGTCAGGTCGCCGTAATGGAGCAAAAGCTGGGGCTTTTCATGGATATCGCGATACAAATGGTCGATTCGACCGGTGGAGAAGCTGCTGGAACGTCGCACTAGTCCGTGAACTTTGTAGCCCTTGTCAAGCAACAGCTCTGCCAAATAAGAACCGTCTTGCCCAGTAATACCGGTGATTAAAGCCGAACGCGACATGGGAAATCATTCAAAAAAAGGAAACTAAAGACTCAACTCCACAGTGCGTGCATTTTAGCTCCGTGAACCGGAAAGGTCTAACATGGATTTCGCAACAACACCGTCTGCTGTCAAGCGGCGGGTTAAAAATCACGAATAATCCGATAATTCGGGCATGGCGAACTCAACAACTTGGCACAATTGCCTTTACCTCGAAAAATGCGTCTAGGCGCGAGGATGGAATTGGTTGTGAACTTTCTTGAGTTTGCTGGTCTCCACCTGAGTGTAGATTTGTGTGGTTTGGATGCTTGCATGCCCCAGCATTTCTTGGATCAATCGCAAGTCGGCACCGCCACCCAAAAGATGCGTTGCAAAGGAATGCCGCAGGGTGTGGGGGCTGACTTCGCTATCGATTCCGGCACGAAGTGCATATCTCTTGATCAGTTCCCATATCGCCTCGCGTCGCATGCGTTGACCAGAGCGGGACAAAATGAGCCACGGCGATTCTGCGAACTGACGGCCCGCAGCAAGAACAGGCCTTTGTTCTTTCAGGTAAATCGTGATTGCTTCCACCGCGCGTTCCCCCAATGGCACCATCCGTTGCTTGCTCCCTTTTCCTTCGGCCAGACAATACCCTTCCTCCAGGTGAACATTGGCGACCAGAAGGTCTGAAATTTCGGAAACACGGCACCCGGTAGCATACATGAGCTCCAAAATCGCTCGATCTCGAAGGCCCAATTGGTCAAATCGCTGAGGAGCGGTTAAGAATCGATCAATTTGGGAAATCGATAAAACATAAGGGACACGTTGCCAGACTTTGGGGGTGGTCAACAATTCTGCCGGATTGTCCGCGATCGCGGATTCCAGTTGCAAGAACTTGTAAAACATGCGAATGGCGACGATGTGTCTTGAAATGGAGGTCGCTGCGAGTTTTTTCTTTTTAAGAAATCCAGCAAAATCGCCGAGGTCAGAAATAGACATGGCGGTTGGCGAACGTCCGTGTAGCCATTCTTTCATGTGCTCCAGATCACGCCGATAGGCTTGAACGGTATTTTCTGCCAAATGGCATTCGGATCGAAGATAAACGGTATAACGCTCAATCCAGCCGGCCATCGTTTCTACCGGATTGGCAGCCTCGGGGGCAGATTGTTTCAATTTCTTCAGCTTGCTGACGGCCATGATTCAGATGTCCACTCGCGAAGATTGCCGATAAGAAATACGATTGTGACAAAATTGGGTGAGCATCTCAAGCTCGCCGCTTAAAAAACCAGGAATGGAGAATTGTAGGATGAAGATACTCGTTGTTGGCGGAGCAGGATATGTCGGTTCGCATTCCGTGAAGCTCTTGAGGAGCTTGGGACATACGGTATGGGTGTATGACAATCTTTCACGCGGCCATCGAGAAAGCGTCCCTTCGGAGATCTTGATCGAGGGGAATCTTACCGATCGCGCTCTGCTGATGCGGGTTATGCGAGAAAAAGAGATCGAGGCGGTCATGCATTTCGCAGCGTATGCGTTGGTTGGGGAATCCGTACAGCACCCTGCCATGTATTATCAAAACAACGTGACGGCAACCTTTGATCTGATGGAAGCGATGCGATCTGCCGGTGTTTGGCGATTTGTCTTCTCGAGCACCACAGCCACGTACGGCCAGCCGGAGAAAATGCCTATCTCCGAGAACACGCCTCAGAATCCTATCAACCCCTATGGCTTTACCAAGCTTGTCGTGGAAAGGGCGCTTAGCGACTATGCGCACGCCTACGGGTTTGGCGTGGCGGCTTTACGTTACTTCAATGCGTCGGGCGCCGCTGCAGACGGTACGAGAGGCGA
>CAITIF010000183.1 GCA_903892365.1 uncultured Pirellula sp.
AGGCATGGATCGATCGTTGGTGTGGAGCACCTGGTATTCAGCAAAATCAAGCATGGTAGCACCGGCCTCTTGCTGCAGTTTCAGCTGTTCTTCCAGTTCGTTTGCTGTCAGCCCTGACAGGAACTTGATTTCCGTTTCCCCTCGCGCCCAAGCGATCGCGGCAAGCTGTTCTCCATCCTTAACAAATGGTCGAACCGAAGTTGGATAAAACCCTTCCGTTCTCATTCCATCGATTCGCTCTTGAATTTGCGAGAGTGGGACGCTGTACGCCCAGGCGCTGTTGGTCGCGGCCCCCCCCTGCACGTCCGACAATCGATCGCGAATGGTCGTCGAAGCTGAAGGGTTCGAGCTAGAGGGTGTGCGCACCAACGAGGTCAGTTTTTCGCGTAATTCAATGGCAAGCTTTTCTCTGGGGATGTTCGATTCGAGGACCTGCCGGATTTGCTCTAGGGGAGCCCAAAGCAAAACGCTTCCTAAACGCGCGGGGTCATCCGAGGCCAGCGAGGATACTAGGGCGAAGTGGTTCTCTACCGATACCCCTTCTTGATTCGCTTTTTCCCCCATCGTGACCAAGGGAGGCAGCAACACGTTTCGGATCGGTTGAAGCATTTCAGGCCAATAAGCGATCTGAGTGCTACGTTTTGAAACAAGCATTTGGCAAAGATTGTCCGCCATTGAAGGCCAACTTGCATGGTCGGGATTGCGCTGTGCTAGGATTGCAGCCAGGGGGAGCGCGAGCGTGCGTTGCTCCAACGCTAAGGCTTTTAGCTTTTGAAACAAGGATTCATCATCGATGGAGCGAATTCTTTTCAAATAGAGTGCGATTTCCAGCAGATTACGATCTTCTACTCCTTCGAGTTCCGGTAGCAGCGATTCTAGACGATCCGGTTTCGAGGCAATCATCGCCAGTCCAACATGCAACGATTTTCGGTGGTTCGATTGAGCTTCGGTTTGAGTCGAATCTTGTTCCGCTGTTAGCAATTTGGGAACTACCCACGCTCGATGCGGTTCGATGTCTTCGAGCACATCCACGACATCGCTGGTATCGGCTTCAACCAATCGAGTTATCAGAACACGCGAGTGCCAATCCTTGTACAACCAAAATGCAATAAAGGCTGCTACCAAGCAGGTGGTCGTGATCAGAACTGCAGATCGTCCAATTCGCAATTCTGCCGCTCGCATCATTTTGCGATCCGCTTGAGTCCAATGCTTTGCCGAAGTAAACCAGCGTATCGCGAGCCATTCCGAAAGCGTTGGGAGTCGCTTCTTGCTGGGCATTGCATTCCAGGAGGAAGACAAGTCCCTGAGTTGTTGCCTCACACGTCCGGATCTTGTTTCAGAGTCGCTGGATGCCAACCATTTTCGAGTTGTTGGCACGAGGTAATCGTGTGTTAGCTGGTAGGCTGGGTCTGCGTTGGTGGATCCGCTAGCGCTGGTTGTCGAGCTCAAGGAGCTTGCGCTGCTGGTTGGTGTGATCAGTCGGACTTCGGTATCCAGAAGTTGCAGTAGCCGGAGAAGCAATTCTTCCGTAGCGATGCCTTCTAGTTGGCCTAGCAAAGCACTTTGCGTACAAGCAGGTGGCTTGATAACAGCTTCATCGTTCGGCAGCATCATCTGAAGAACTTGGCGAACGATCGGTAGATTCGACCGAAGGATAGGATGAGCGCTAGTTCCGTTTAAACGTTCTTCCAAAAACGAGACTCCTAAACCTTGAATGCCACCCAGATTGCGAAGCGTGCTGGTAGTCCAAGGTTTATCCTTGATCATTTCCGACAACAGAGCAATTTGAACGGGCGCCAGCTTTCCAACTCGTGCAAGCTCCTCCGTTGCATCATGCAAGAAGGCTTCTTGGTCACTGGTGATGGAGTCACGAAGAGTCCCGTAAGCCCGTCCAAACGCAGCCAAGACACGTTGGGCGTGTGCAGCACCAAAAGGCTCCATGGTGGCAAAGTTGTGATTCTGCAGAAGCAGTTCTTCAAGACGGTCCATAAACAAAGAAATGCCAAGCATGAAGTCATCGCGAACCAGCAAGATAGCTTGTACGTTTACGCCATCGCATTGACGCAGGGCTTCATGAAGCTCCGTAGTTGCATCTTCACGATGATGGTTCAGCCACTGTTCAAATTGATCGATAATCAGTACCAGCTTTGGCCCCTGGTTACGCGTAGTCCGTTGGCGGACTTTGGTCATCAGCTTTTGAAGCGAATTGCCATCGTTTTCCATGTCCAAGTGGTGGCGGATTTGTTTTAGTAGACTCGCTTCCAGTTGATCGGGCTTTGCTTCGACTAAAACGACGGTGGACGCATCCTGGACGAGTGGCAGTACGGCAGCTCGCATCAAAGAAGACTTCCCGCTGCCGCTTGGCCCCAGTAGCACTCCGACGCGAAAGGCATCGCGAGGATCGCGACTGAGAATGCGACTTGTCCAGAAGCTAACGCAGTCCGGAACACCGTAACGATCGCGTGCACCGGGCAGAAGATAACTAAAAAAATCGGAGTCGCCGGATTCGAATGGTCTCAATCCATGTGGTACCACCGCGATGTTTTCCAGCTCCAACGATTTGGAGGAATTCGCTCGTTCGCTTGATGCTCCGCTGGGAAGAGCCTTCGAATCTTCCAGGGACGTCTTTCCAGCGGCAGGCAGATCAGCCAGGGAAGCCTGCACCGAATCCACATCCCAATTTTGGAGATCGTCCAATAGATCTTTGGCGGTACTGTATCGATCGGTGATTTTCTTGGAGAGGGCCTTGAGGCAAATACGTTCGAGTTCCTTAGGGATCTTGGAATTCAGTTGGCGAAGCGGTCGGACTTCTACGTTCCGTATACAATCCAGCAGGTCATCTTGGTTGTCGGCACGAAAGGGGCGAGAACCAGTTAGCAGTTCATAAAATACGACGCCCAAGCTGTAGATATCGCTGCGCCCATCCACACGGTGCCCTTCGAATCTTGCTTGTTCGGGGCTCATGTATGCTGGGGTGCCGACAAATCGAGCCCCTTTGCCAAAGCTTGCTTCAGACAATGCCAAACCAAAATCCGCCAGGACCGCGTCACCTTGAGTCGTGGTCAGGATGTTTCCGGGTTTGATATCGCGGTGCATCACACCGCGATGGTGCAGATAGTCCAAGGCGCTGGCCAGTTGGCTAACGATCCGAACCGCATCGGTAATCGAGCATTTTCCTTTCGTGAAGCGTTGCGAAAGGCTACCACCGTCGATCAGCTTGGAGACGATGTAAGGTTGGCCGGAAAATGTTTTCCCAATATCAAAGACGGGAACGATGGCAGCATGATCCAGTCCTGCTAAGACTCGTGCCTCAACGAGCCATGCATCGATCTGCTGGGAGCTTTCAAAGCGCGTTAGTAACTTAAGAGCTACAAATCGATGAAGTGCTGCATCCTGGGCTCGGTAAACAATTCCATAAGTGCCTTGCCCTAGCTTTTCGACAAGCCGATACCTTCCAAGTTGGTTGCTTGCTGGCCCCGCGCCCGCACTCGCATCCCACGA
Source organism: uncultured Pirellula sp. (assembly GCA_903892365.1). GTDB lineage: Bacteria > Planctomycetota > Planctomycetia > Pirellulales > Pirellulaceae > JBKCUI01. The sequence continues at coordinate 3,502 of CAITIF010000183.1, forward strand.
CAAGTGCGATTCCATGGAAGCTGGGATCGAAACATTGGAGTCCGAGGTTGCTGAAGTGGGGTCGGGAAACTGGAGTTCCTTTGTTTGATCGGCATCTGAATCATCAGCTTGGGACATGACACCACAAGACCTAAAGCAATGAGCGAATAAATGGTCTAGCCAAGGTTGCCCACTCCAGGATCGAATTTCGCGAACTGGAACCGAAGCCCAGACGGAAATATTTCAGGGAACAGATTTGGCCGATGAGTGCCCCATGGTAACAAAAAATCGTTTAGGCAACGAATTCTTCTTCGGAGTCGGCTCCGGGGCGTTGTAATTGGCCCGATTCTTCGAGAGAACGAATGACGTCGACGATCTTTTGCTGGACTCCTTCGACATCGCTGACTTTGACTCGTCCCAAGAACCCCATTTCTTCTTTCAGGATTTCCGCTGCTCGCGTGGACATGTTCTTCATCACTTTTTCTTGTAGCTGCCCGCTTGCACCCTTGAGGGCCATGGCCCACTGGTTCGTTTCGACGTTCTTGAGCACCGCTTGAATGTCTTTGTCGGATAGCTTTTGAATATCTTCGAAGACAAACATCAGTCGCCGAATTTCCTCCACCAAATCGGGGTTGTCTTTTCCTAGTGATTCCAAGACAAGTCGTTCGGTGGCTCGATCGGTGACGTTCAAAATTTCTGCAACCGCGGGAACTCCGCCTGCTTTTCGGAACGTATGGCTCATCACCATGGACATTCGAACTTCCAAGGCGCGTTCGATATCCGAAATGGCTTCGGGGTTGGTTTGTCCCATTTCCGCGATGCGTTTAATAACCGACAATTGCTTTTGCTGAGGTAGCCCGTTCAAAATCGCAGCCCCGATTCCTGCTGGGACGTGGCAAATCACAACGGCGATGGTTTGAGGATGTTCTTCCATGATGAAGGAAAGAACGTTTTGCGGGTCGGCTTTTTGCAAAAATCCGAACGGCAAGGATTCGAGTGTCTGCTGCAACATGGTCAGCATGTCTGCGGCATCTTTACCCAGAGCCTTCTTAACAAGGGATTTCGCCCGGTCTAAGCCACCAGCAGA
>CAITIF010000184.1 GCA_903892365.1 uncultured Pirellula sp.
TGCAAAGCAGCGCGAAGGCTCGTTGATTTATCATTTTTGGTGGGACGCAGAATGCGTCGGGTGGGTGGGAACGGTCAAGGCAGGTGGGATTGTTCTGCAATCATCTGGCATTCGATGTTGAAACCAGTTGAGAGTCAGCCCAATTATAACAAGCGGGATAGAAACCACCAACAAGAGTAATTGCAGGAAACCAAGGATGGTCGCTTCTATAGAAAGTTCAAGAAAATACAAAAAGCTTTTGTTCGTAGATCTGCGTCACCAAACGAGTTACGGATGTCAAGTGGTATTATTGAAGCATGCCGGCGGTTGACAATAAACGGTGCAAAGGTGAACGTGTTGCCGTTCGTGATCATGAAGGTCGCTTAATAATCGGGCAGGAAGCTTGTTTGGATTGTTGTCTCGAACGGAGTGAGTTGATGCAAAGATTTGCATTTCTGGCGTTGTTGGCCGTCTCTAGTTTGTTTCTCGTTTTGTCACAGACAGCTGTCGCGTGTGACCATTGTGTAGCCAAGCAGAAAGCTACGCAGCAAGCGTCTGAGGGGCGTATGCGGCATGTGGGTGGTTCCATGGGGTCTGCTCGTTACGAAGGCGTTGGCTTTTCGACCGTGTCAGCAGATGACGCTGTGCGGAAGTGCTGTTACTGGGGCCAGCGGACCCCCACTGGTATCGGTGTCGTCCGAGGTAACGGTGGCTGGTATGCAACCGTGCTTTATCGATAGGTTTTGAACGCACGGTTTCGAAGATTTTAAAACAACGTGATAACGTCAGTTCCATGGACGTTGTCACGTTGGGAAAACACCAAGCTCGTAAACCGTCTTACCTGGCGGACAAAAATGCGGTTAAACTGATTGAACCAAGGCCACGTTTTAGAGGCCGGCATTTAGGTTTTCGAGCATAATCATGAAGCAACACAAAAACACGGGTGGCCTGTTTTTTACCTACCTCGCGTTGCTATTCGCGTTGCAGTTACCCCCGGTACAACTCGTTGCAGCCGACTTGAGCTACCAACGAGAAGTCAAACCGATTTTGACCAAGTATTGTGTCGGTTGCCATAATGAAGCGGATCCTCAAGGGGACGTCCAACTCCAAAATCTGGCAAGCATCGCGAAGGGGGGACCGAAAGGCCCGATTCTTCAGTCCAAGAACGCGGACGATTCTCTGCTGATTCAGTTGGTCGAAGGAACGCAAGAACCAAAGATGCCTCCGGAAGATTCGGTCCAACCCAGCCGCGAGGAAATCGAAGTCGTTCGTAATTGGATCGAACAAGGGGCGCAAGGGACGGATCAAGTTCCGCCGCTGAAAGCCAGATTGAGTGTCAAACCGATTGCGTCCAATGTTGGAGGTCCGTCTCCCATTACTTCGATTGGTCGCGGGGGAAACGGTACCTTATTGGTGGGCCGCTACAGCGCTGTTTACGAAAAATCGTCGCAATGGAGCCAGCCACTTCCGATCGATATCGTTGGTAAAGTAACGCAGATTCGCACGACTCCCGATGGACGCTTCACGGTAATCGCTTCTGGGATTCCCGGCGTCGGTGGTCAAGCAACGATTTTGCGAAACGGCGAGAATCCTTCGAATACGATTTCATCCGCTCAGGTTGTTCGAGTGATCGAAGCACACAATGACACTCTTTACACGGCGGTCCTAAGCCCAGACGGTAAGTTGTTGGCGACCGCTGGTTACGATCGAGTGATCATGCTTTGGGACGTTGCTGATGGATCCTTGCTTCGCAAACTCGAAGGTCACAATGGCGCCATTTATGATCTTGATTTCAATGCCGATGGACAAGTTCTTGCGAGCGCCAGCGCCGACGAAACGGTCAAGATATGGCGTGTTCGTGATGGCGAAAGATTAGATACCTTCGGACAGTGTGAAGCAGAGCAGTACACCGTTCGTTTTGATTCGGTTCGTAGTCGCGTTCTCGCCTCAGGGGCGGACAAGCGTGTTCGTATCTGGAAGTTGCTGTCGATCGATAAGCCATCGGTAAGCCCAATGTTGTTCTCTACCTTCGCACACGAAGCACCTGTCTCCACCATGTCCTTGTCCGAGGACGGTGCTTTTCTTGCGACGGTGGGTGAGGATAAGCAAGTGAAATTGTGGGCTTCCGATGAACTTGTGCCCTTGGGAGTGGTTGGTGAAATTGAGGACGCTGCGTCGGGACTCATTTGGGATGGCAGCCATCCAACCATTACCGTGAGTACTCTCAGCGGGAAGCTCACGAACCTGGATGTGCGACGTTGGATTGTCCCCGCCTCGAGAGATGAAAAAGAATCATCCACCGTTCCAGCTTCGATCCCAATGCATACGACCAAAGAGACCTCGCCTTCGATGACTCCTTTGGAAGAACCGTTGGGGCCACGGTCTCCTGAATCGCCGCTTCGTATTCCAACAGACGTCGAGGTGCAAGGATTGCTTGCGGATCAAGACATGAATCGTCCAGAATCGTCAGGGGATCTTGCCGGGGATTGGTATCTTTTTCCTGCCAAGAAGAACGAAGCATGGGTTGTGAAGGTCGATGCGACGGGAAGCCCCATGGATAGCTTGATCGATATCTTACAGCCAGATGGGCAGCCGATTTTAAGAACACGTCTTCAAGCTGTTCGCGAATCGTACTTTACCTTTCGAGGGAAGGATTCGAGTATCGCTGATGATTTCCGTCTGCATCGATGGGAAGACATGGAGCTTAACGAGTTGCTTTACGCCGGTGGGGAAGTGGTGAAGCTTTGGCTCTATCCCAGAGGACCTGATTCTGGCTTTAAAGTCTATCCAGGTTTTGGAAAGCGTTTCACTTACTTCGATACCACCGCAACGACTCACGCTCTTAATGAGCCCGCATGGATTGTTCGTGAGCTGGCACCGCAAGAATCGCCGATTCCGAATGGACTTCCTGTATTCCCTGTTTTTTACTCGAACGACGATGATAGTAATCGAATTGATGGGGTGAACAGCAAGTTGACGTTTCGCCCCAATCAAGACGGCGAATACTTGGTTCGTGTGCGCGATGCGCGCGGACAATCTGGGGATGCCTATAAATACAAGCTCTCCATTCGCCGTCCGAACCCTCGGTTCCAGTTTCGGCTAGAAACAAAAGAGATTACGCTGAGGCCTGGTTCTGGAACGGAGTTTAGCATCGCAGTCGATCGATTCGATGACTTCGATTCTGAAATTCAAGTGCGGTTAGAGGGCCTGCTAGACGGTGTCACTTGGGCGTCCCCATTGACGATTCAAGCGGGACAGCACAAAGCAATTGGCATGCTGCATTGTTCAAGTGATGCTTCTACGATTCCAAAAGAGTTCTCGATTGCAGTGACCTGTGAAGGAAGCATCGGCTCGGAAGCCATCCCTGGCGGGCCTGCTCAGTCACTCAAGGTCAAAGTCAACGAGAAACCCGCCATGCCGCTCAAGCTGGTTGGCCTAGAGCAAGACGCAACCGCACCTGCGCTTGGGGAATTGGTCATTCGTCCTGGCCAGACTATTTCGGCGAAGCTGGTCATCGAACGCGGAGACAATCTCGGGGATATTTCGTTTGGGGGAGATGATAGTGGAAGGAATCTACCGCATGGTTGTTACGTCGACAACGTGGGGCTGAGCGGCCTATTGATTCCCGCAGGTCAGTCCACGCGCGAAGTGTTCATCACGGCAGCACCATGGGTTCCAGAGCAAGATCGCCCGTTCCATCTTCGAGCCAACGTCGATGGGAACCCGACCACCACATCGATCCTGATTCGAGTTGTCCAAGACAAGTTGTGATCCAAACGGACGCGGCCGACTAAGCAGTTGGTTGTGAATGCATTGCTAGCATCCCGGTTTGGCCGTCAAAACTTGCCATGTTTACTTAATTTCCGCAATCGGAATCGCCGATGACATTCCTAGTGTTTGCGCAGGTCTGAAAGCCGTCGCAATCGTTAGATCTTGAAATGCCGGGGGTGTCGAATGCGTTTTGTTACCAAGAATTACATTCTTCGTCGTGCTCTACGAAGTGTCATGAAGAGTACCATGCGAAGTGGGCTTCGATTCGGGAGCGTTGCTGCGGTTGGCTTATTGATGAGCTCTTCCGTCTCCGCCCAGCTTCGAACGGGTCGTGAAACCGATCGCGAATTCTATCAACCCGAACCGACCGCCATTTCGGCTTCCTCCCAAGCCCCAAGTCGCGAGAAGACCAAGGCACGCAAGAGTACTGCGGACGCCAAGCTCCAGGCAGATGAAGCCGTTGTCCAAGCTTCGAGCGTCTCTGCAAAAAACATCGCTTCATCGAAGCATTCCCGAGTGGAGCAAGCTGGGTGCAAAAACTGTCAAGCTGGGGTGCCGCATTCGCATCAAGCAATCCCTATTGCCGAAAGCGATGAAGCGGATTTGGTTTACGAAAGCGTAGAGGAGGCTGGCGAGTTCGATATGGACTTTGCGGAACCACAGCGCATGCGTCGCACCCGTCGGTCAACTTCTTCGGCGTGTGATCCTTGCGGTGAACCATGTGGTTTGGATGGAGTTGCCTATCCTCTAGGATTTATTGGTCAATTGCTCCGAAGATCTCACTTCAAAATCGAAGCTGCTACGTTCTGGCCTGAAGGTCAGAACTTGCCCGCTCTGGTAACTACCAATCGCAATCGCCCCTTTTCAACGACAGTAGATCCTGGCGCGTCCAATGATCCAACCAGAACCGCCCTCTTTGGCGGCGGGGATGTATTGCAGGACAGTGTGCAAGGCATGCGTGGTGAATTTGGTACTTTCTTCGGCCCCGATTCGGACAGCGGAGTTCTGCTTCGGTTCTTTGATGTCGGCAACAATGCCTTGTCGTACAACAGCGTTCCAGGAACGGAGCCTTTAGTTACACGTCCCTTTACTCTGGAGCCTGGTAGTGTTCCCAGTACGATCGTAGTCAATGCACCGTTGGACCTGCCCAATTTTCCAAATAGCATACAAGGCAGTCTCGACGCGACGATCTCCAGTGAGCTTTATGGGGGTGATATCCTGTTCAGGCACATGGTGGCTCGGGACGGGTTAGGACGTCTAGAATTTCTAGCCGGATACCAAACGGCTCGATTGGCGGAGGATCTTCGAATTGCGTCCAGATCGGTCAATGGGACGACCACTTTTGAACTGGAAGATCATTTTCAAACGACTAGTCGTTTCAATGGATTGGCTTTGGGGTTGAGCGGAGCAATACAGGACCGATGTTGGAACTTATCTGGAATGGTTAAGCTGGGCTTGGGCAACATGGAAACCTTCGTCGGAATCGATGGCTCGCAAAGGACTACTGATGTTGATGTGGCCGAGTCTAACAATGGGCTCTTGGCTCGAGCAACCAACCGAGGTTCCTACACGAACGATACGTTTGTTATCTCACCAGAAGTTAATGTGTCGCTAGGTTATCGTATCACTCGGCGCTTGGATGCGACACTTGGATACACCTATCTTGGACTTCCCAAGGTGGCTCGAGTTGCAGATCAACTCGATCCAACTTTAGCATCCAATCCTAGCGTACCTCTCGCTGGACCAGCCAGGCCGAGTTTTGAATTGCTCGAAAGCAACTTCTCTCTGCATTCGCTCAGCTATGGTTTGCAGTTCCGGTTCTAGCCAAATTCCTGCTGAGCCGCGGCCGCTAGCCGCGTTATCTTTTGCTTTTAAAATGTGAGTGTCGCGGCTAGCGCCTGCCGCTCAGCAAGACACAGGGACTTTGTTTTTTCTTTGCCGCAACGCTTCGTAAGCGATCAACGCACCGCTTACCGCTACGTTCAACGATTCGACTCCGTCTGCCATAGGAATGGCAATCGTACCTGTTGCTTCCATGCGAAGGTCTTGGCTTAAACCAGAACCTTCGTTACCAAGAACAACAATCGTGTTGCCAGTGAGGTCGCAGTCCCACAAGGACTTTCCCTCGGCGGAAGCGGCTAGCACTTGATATCCGGCTGATTTGCGGTCTCGCATCCATGTGCGCAGGGTATCGGTCACGATGGGTGGGCTACGGAACCATTGACCTGCTGTCGACCGCAGCACTTTGGGATTCGTTGGGTCGACGCTGTCGCTACTCAATACGATTCGACCGAACCCGGAAGCAGCCGCCACGCGGATCAAAGTTCCAAGATTCCCAGGATCTTGAAGCGATTGTGCGGCAATCACGAAAGATGCATTTTCTGAATGCGGCTGCTTTTTAACTTCCTGGAATGAGTGGTCAAAGATCGATGCAACTGCGATCACGGAACATGGAGAGTCCGTGGTGGATAACTTCCGCAGAACGTCCTCCGATACAGGTTGCAAAGTGGTTTTTGGGGAAATGGTTCGGGATGCTAACTGAGCTAGAAGCAAGGGATGCGATTGAGCCCACTTGGTGTCAAAGAGAATGGAAACCAAAGGCCACTGAGTAGCGATGGCCTCTTCAACCGCATGAGTTCCTTCGATAAGAAAACACCGTCGCTCAAAACGATCAGCGCGGTCGTGAAGTTTGCGAAGTGACTTCACCCATTCGTTTTGAACGCTCTGAATGATCGGTAAGAAGTTCATGTGGTCGGGCTGCTAGCAGGGGTAATTTCAGGTTAAAGCGGCGGCGGGAAGAAAGCTGGTCTGAACTTCAAGTCATGGCAAATGCGGGCGGCATTTTGACATAGACCACAGGATTGGGCTATTCGTGTTTTGCGAATCTTGAAAACGTTTCACTTCGAAGAATGAACTGTGATCGTCGAGCCACTGAGCGATCATGGCGGTCTCTTCGGCTCCGCCAGAATGTCCAGGGTACGCAAGCACGCTCAATAATCCCCCCAGCTTTAAAAGCCTGAATGTATGATCTAAGGCTTGCCTTGTTACAGCTGAGGTGGTGACAATTGATTTGTCGCCGAAGGGTAGATAGCCAAGGTTGAACATGGCAACTGAAACTTGGCCCTGATCTTTGGGCAGAAGAAGGTCGGTCAAGTTTGCGTGCGACATGACTGCTAGCTGAGTGCGATGAAGCAAGTTTGCCTGCTGCAGTTTCTGTTTGGCGGATTCAATCGCCATAGACTGAATATCGACCCCGTAAACCAATCCAGCCTCACCCACATGCTGCGCTAGAAAAAGGGTATCGAATCCGTTGCCAACCGTGGCGTCGATCGCAATCGCCCCGTCCGTCAGATGTTCTTTCGCCATTCTCTGGGCTTCAACGGTAAAATGCATTGTATGTTTGCTTCTACTTTCTGCGTTTCCATTCAAAGTGTTTTGGAATGCGTGCGCCATCGATCGCGTCCAAAAGGGTATTGGCTAACCCTGGCGCCATCAGCGAGCCTTTGGACCCTAGGCCGTTCATGCAGTACATCCGATCGATTGTTTCGTGTTGGCCGATCAGAGGATGTCGGTCATAGCTTGCAGGTCGAACTGCTGCACGTTGGCCAAGAACCAGATGATCCTTGGTTGCAAACGAACCTTGTACCAGAGCTTCCCAGCGTTTCATTAGCTCTTCCCTTGCTTTCACCGCATTTGGATTTTGTTGCGAACAATCGGTGGTTAATTCGTTGCGATCGTAGGTTGCTCCCACAAGAAAGCGGCCGGCATCGGTGGGAACCAGCCACCCTTGGCCATGGACGACGTGTTCGATACGAAACGACTTGGATTCAATCTGTAGAATGTCGCCGCGAGCAGGATGCAAGGGAAGGCGATTGAAAAAGATGTTCTCGCGGGCGGCTACACCTTGGCACAAAATAACGCAGGCTGATTTGCATTCCACGGATCGAAATGCAATGCCGTCGGAGCGACCGTCGAATTCGGATTCTAGATCGAGATTCATGACTTGCATGGCGTTGAGTCGCAGGAAGAAATCATGAGTTGACTGGATGTATTTCTGCGTCTCCAGTCTTGCCGAGGGGTGCATCATGCATGCTCCGAAAGGTGCATGCAGACCGGCTAAGTCACTTGTCTGATCAACGGGAGAGATGCGCGGTGAAGTCCCCGAGGTGTTTGGGTCTGCGTCACCCCAACGGGATTGATACAGTTCGGCTTCTGAGATGCTTTCGTAGATCTTGAGTGCAGGTTGCACTTTCCAAAACATTTCGCCAGTCGTGTGCTCCACTTGGCGATAAAATCGGTCAGCAACCGGATAGAATTCCTCCCACTTCCAACTCGCAGCAGCTCGGGTACCGGTGATGGACGTAACAAGCCCTGCAGCCACTCGGGAGGAACTGTCTGGATCTTGCCGGTCGATCAGCAGCACCTTTAGACTACGAAAATGTGCCTGCCAGGCCACAGCGCAGCCCGCTAGTCCACCGCCAATCACAACTAAATCAAACTGTCTAATTCGCCAAACCCTGCAACAAAACTAGGACGACATGCATAAACGGAACCAAGTTGCTACGAAAAGATACGGAAATCCTAGGCATTTGAAAGTCGATCTTTGCCTTCCAGCCTAGGAACTGGATACTATAACAAGAAGTCGTCGAGTTTCTTATGTTTTGGCTATCACTGCGTTGGGTATTGTATTGGATCCCTTTCGACTTGCGTGTACTCATTGTTCAAGCAAAGTGATTGTTCGTCACGAACATATGCTTGGGCAAAGTCTACCCTGTCCCAAGTGTCAGGGGATCATTCATGTGCCTTCTGTTCCCCCGGCTGCCCCGGTCCGCCCCGCCCCTCAAGTCATTAACTCTGCCGCTTTAACCAAGGAGGGGGATCCCGCTTGGGACGAGATGTTGGCGAACGAATCGTTTTTGACTCCGGCGGAATCCGAAACAGATACATCTTCAAGGTTTCGGCCGATGGAAGATGCAGTGCCTTTGACGACGACATTCACCCCTCCAACACCTCTGGCTCCCTTTGATCCGTCTCCGGCATTGCCCTTGCACCAACAGAATTGGCAGAGCGGAAGCGTTGCTAAACGGCGGCAGTTGATGGTGATAACGACGATCGCCATTTCGAGTTCGCTTTTGGCTTTGGTCGGATTCATGATTTTTGTTCGAGCCGTTGGCTCGTCCGGCAAAACAGACGTTGCTCAAAATCCGCTCAAAAAACCGTCGTCGGAACAGGCCATGCCAGGCTCTCCAGATGCCGCTTTGGAAAAGCCCCTTCCTCAATTACCGCCAGATGCAGATCCAACCGATGCCGACACGATCGCTGACAAACCCGCGAATTCGGAACCGATGATTCCAGAAACTGGCGATCCTGAAGGCAACGCAATGCTTCCGGTTGGACCGGAAACCTCAACTTCGGAAGAGCCACAGAACGTTTCGAATCCGCCCGTCCCTGAGAGCCCCGAAAGCCCCGAGAGCCCTGACGCGGCAACGGAATCGAACGCGGATCCGAAGAGTCCGCCTGATGGCTCCAAAGAGAGCAGTCAGGTGCCGGCTGGGTTAGATGGACCGGAAACCAATGACGACGAGCTTCCCGATTTCTTGAGGCCATTGCTGGACGTGATCCAGCCCAACAGTGCCATGTCCGACGCTGGTTTTGGAAACAATCAAACTGAAACCGAACTCGATGTCCAAAATGCCGATATCGATATCGACCAAGTCTATCATCCGCCAGCGAAAGCGGTCCCTAGCTGGGAAGCGAAAGCGGCACAGTCCTTGTCCTCCTTCAAGATCAAAGACACCTCTGCTATTCGGTGTATCGATTTGTTTAGCAAGATGACCGGCGTCGGAATCACTGTCGATTGGCAGTCGTGTCGAATCGCTGGAATTGACCTGACGAAGCGATTGGACATGGAAGAGAATGACAAAACCATTGCTGAATTGTTGGCGTTGCTGGCCGCAAGCAACCAGTTAGAACTGTCGTTTGACAATCTTGGTTTACCGAAGTTAACTGCGAGTCGATCTGCGATGGAGGCGAAGCTACCAGCTAGCTGGAATATTGCGGAGCTTCTGACGGGCCCTGACTCGAAACCCGGTGACGCCCAACTCGCGGCAGATTTGCTGATTAAGCTATGGGGGTTTGGAGACCGTTGCGTTTGGAACGATGGAAAGCTTGAATGGAATGATCTTGCGACACCGATAGACAAGGCGAATGTTTTGGCTTCACTTTGTGAACTGAGTTCGATTCGCAAGTCGAGTCAAGACTCTCCTTGGCACCCTTCGAAGCACTCGGGCTTGTTGTTTTCTTCTTCAGAATGGCAACGAAGTTCTGAGCGACTGAACAAAAAGATCCGTATGTCGACCATCGTTGCGGAACGTCGTCCGATTCCGGAGATATTAGCGACCGCTGCGACAGAGGTAGACATGAACCTAGTTTTCGACTGGGAGCATGTTTGGCAGCATGGCTTGGTTCCAAACGAACTTGCTTTGACCGTGCTGCGAGGCAGAACATTGCCGCAAGTGGCGAACCGATTCGCCAATAACTACTCGATCGAGATCGTTCCGGTGGCAAGTGATACCGTTTGGGTAACGACTGGTGAAACGCGGCGAAAGCGGATTCATGTGGTTCCTATCACCATGCCCAAGGATTTCAAACTGGAGGATCTCAAGCAATCGCTCAAGCTTCTTGCTCCTTTGGGGCCAGACGATCGCTCGCGATTCCGTGTGCTGCCGATTCCTGGGTTGGAGAACATGTTCTACGCAAGAATCTGCAGCCCGCGAGCCGATCAGATTGACGATTCCGACTTGGTGCTTAGCTTTGGTTGGAATCCCGAATAGCCTTTCATTTCTTTTTGGGTTTCCCCATTGACCCGCGGACGAATCTACTTCGTTGAGTGAGGCTTGGCGACGAAGAAGTCCGTTTCGCGGAACTTGCCTACATTCATGTTGGCACCACCAAAAATTGCGAGCGAATCCGGGGAAACAGGAAGCATTCGATGGAAGAATCGTCCGGTGGTGGCGTGCCCCACCACGGACCAAGTCCCGGTGGTATCGTTTAGCTCCTGAAGGGCGCCATCGACAGTGCTTACCATGAGCTTGCCATTCGAGACTGCGGCTGCGGCCCCAAAGCCATTCATGGGCACACCTACGATCGACCCCACTGTTTCCCAGGTGTTGCTTGCCGGACGGTAGGCCATCGTTTCCGTGGTGGGGGCGCCGTAGGAATCCATGCCGCCGATCACGAACACTCGATCTCGATGTGAAACCACGGCTACGGCCCGTCGTTGGAAGGGTGGTTCTGCGATCGGTTGCCATGGTTCTTGATCCTTTCCAAGAGGCAGACGCCACGCGGTTGTGTGCCATTGGGTTTCATCTGGATTGCCGTTCATGTTCCATCCACCGATGGCATAGAGGGAACCATCATGGACGGTCGCGTCCATGGACGAACGCGGTTCGGGCAGGCTTGGCATCTCGATCCATTTAGCTTCTTGGAGGTCATACTTTTGAACGAGCGACTGTGAGACTAACCGGCTCTTTTCCCCTTTCGCGTTTTGAGCGCTAAAGCCTCCTACCAAAATTACACTGGTGCCGGCTGCAACTAAGGCATTTCCTTGCACTTTTGGGCCATCTGCAATAGGTTCCCATGATTTGCTCGATTTCAAATCTAGGCAAATCAATTTGTTAAACTGTTCGTCCATCGAATACGAATGAGCACCTCCGGTGTGCCCTCCGTAGGCATAGATTGTGTCGCCGATCGATGCAGCCCCGAAGCTAGTAATGGCTTCTGGCAACACGCCCAAGTCGTTGGTGTCGGACTTCAAAATGTTTTTGAGATCGGGAACAATGAAACTGATGGTGGTGTAGTGCTTGGTTGCCTTGAATGCGACACCTTGGTGCTCGCCAGGAGAAGCATCTGATTTCAACAATCGAATCGCGTAAACACCAGGGTGGATGTCTGCCCCGACCAACTTGCCTTGGCCGTCGGTCTTCATCGATCGTTGATCGTTGGCAGATTGCAATTCGACTTCGAGATCGGAAGCCGGCTTCATGTCGTCCCATACTTGGATGGTCAATGTCTGGCCATCGTAATTGGGTTCGGCCGTGTAGCCTTTCTTCGGCAAGGAGATAGCATCTTTTTCCGACATGTCCAAACGTCTGCAAGCAACCGAGGAAGCTGTGTAGACAAGAAGATTTTTTTCGTCTCGGCCGTGAGTTCCAAAGGTGTGAGTCATCGTCCAAGCGGACGCGCCGGTATGTTTGGCTACTAGCTTGGTCTTGTCTTCTTCCATGGTAAAGCCCATTGTCTTTTCTGGCTTCGCGGTTCGGTAGGGGACCACGCTTGCAGATACAACACGCTCAAGCAATGCGGGGTTATCCGGTTCGGGCCCTTCACTGAAATAGAGCGTCACTCGTTCGCCACTCTCATCCATCGGGACGAGCCACAAAAAATGAGCTTGAAGCCGTTCGTTTCCGACCGACAAGCAAGCGGCAACGGCAAGCACCAAAAGGGTTGGGTTCAACTTCATCATTTTTAATCTCAGGGTTAGAGTTCTTTTTATAGAGGTTAGTTAGGTGTCGTAACTATTTGCTTTTCAGCGAAAGTGAAATGGGTGCCATACCATTCTCGATTGTTATCCGAAGATCGTTAGGAACAGTGTAACGAGTTGGAATGAACTTTTTGTTCAATGGATTCTTGGCCCCCGAGAGTCGCAACGCTTCGTAGTCCTCAAGAGCGGGTTGATTCTGTGTAAAAATCACTCCGTATTGGCCTGGGACAAGGCCATTGCGAGCCGGTAGTTCCAATTGCCCTTGGGAGACAACCGCGGTTGCGCCCCACTGCGAACCACGCGAATCGATGGGCTGAAAAACGGCAATGCAATCATGAATGGGCTTGCCGTTCAGCGAAACGCTGCCCGAAACAGCAATCCGGCTTTGCTCACTGTTACAACCTGTCGCTAGCATGCAGGCCACTACAAGGGTGCAAAGACTAATTCGTAAGTTCATGTACCACCTCGCCCCTGGCTCTTGTGGAAACGGCGTTTAATACACCAGCCTCTGCATGGTTTGGGATGAATCGAATGCTGCCATCCATCCATAAAAAATTAAGACCTCCGGAATGCTGGCTCGTGTATCCACCCGTGATATTGGCGCGTCTTGCGTTTAACGGGAACAAGGTGGTTCCCATGCCAACGCGAGGATAGCCAACCACCCATCGGGCTGTTCCCCAACGCACTGCCCCAGCTAAAGGTTCGGGCATTGAAGCACTCCATCGATACTCCGGGAAGTCATAAGTGGTTTCACCAACAGCTAAGGTGTTGGACAAACCGTCCGCATAATCGGCTAGGCTTAAGTGGCGATTTCGAAACATCGTGAAGATTGCAGGAAAAGCACCATCGGATTCCGCCATTAACTGGTTGGTTCCTTCGTTGAGCAAATAGGTCGATGCAGAACCGACCTCTACCGCCATGCCATCTGCTGAAAATGCGTTCGCAGGAACCTCGCGAGGGATGTTGGTCGACGGGCACAAGAATATCGAGATCTTCTGTCTCGATACCGCAACATTCAACGGATGCGTGTAGTACAGATTGAAATCGTACTGCTGATAAAGATTGCTTTGCTCCATATGAGGCAAAATAGAGGCAAAGCCACTAATAAAATTGCTCTGAATGCCGCCCGCCGGCATCCGCCTTGTGGCCGACTCGTAGTTGTGTAAACCAAGTCCTATTTGCTTTAAGTTGTTCGAGCAACTCATGCGTCTTGAGGCTTCGCGAGCCGATTGGACGGCAGGCAGCAATAGCCCAACCAGAATTCCAATAATCGCGATGACAACTAAAAGCTCAACCAACGTGAAACCACGCGTTACCATACGTTTCATTATGACTCTCCAGCATTAAGAAAGGGAAGCAAACGACATGCATCGTCGTTGCTTGGCTTGCTGGCTTAAA
>CAITIF010000185.1 GCA_903892365.1 uncultured Pirellula sp.
CGACCAGTCGACTGACGGTATGACGCTCCATAAACTCGCTCATGTCGATACGAATCATGGCAGTCTCGTCATCGAACATAACTTCCGCAAGCGCCTTGCAAAGCTCTGTCTTACCAACGCCAGTTGGTCCAAGGAACAAGAACGATCCGATCGGTCGATTTCGATCCTGCATCCCGCTGCGGCTTCGGCGGACCGCGTTGCTGATTGCTTCTACCGCGTTGTTTTGTCCGATCACCCGTTGGTGCAATCGCTCTTCCATGACCAGCAACTTGGCTCGTTCGGTTTCAAGCATGCGTGAAACGGGCACACCGGTCCAAGCGCTGACCACGCTAGCGATTTCGTCAGCGGTGACTTCGGTTCGCAGCAGTCTTCTGGAATCTGTCTCCTTACCTGTTTTTACTTCACTCTTCTCTTCGTTCGCGATTTGTTCGCGAAGTTTGCGCTGCTTTTGATCTAGTTCGAACAGCTTTTGATAATCGGATTCCGACACACCTCCGCCCGACGATTGCATATCTTTAATCTGCGAGTCCAAGCGGCGAAATTCTCCTTCGGCTTGTTCCAGTGCGCGGCGCACCGATCCGACATCGGAAAGTCCGAGCTTTTCCGATTCCCATTGCTCACGCAAGCTTGCAAGTTCGCGTTGAACGACGGCCATTTCTTGCTCGATCGCTTCAAGTGCATCGTCGGTGCTTGAATCAGATTCTTCATTAAGCTGTCTTTGAGCCAGTTCTAATTGGCGCAATCGACGTTGCAGAACATCAATTTCCGTTGGCACACTGTCCCGTTCCATCGCGACCCGTGCGGATGCTTCGTCCATCAGATCGATGGCTTTGTCTGGCAGGAAGCGTTCCGTGATGTAACGATGCGAGAGCTTTGCTGCTTCCACGAGGGCGTTATCGCGAATCTTGACTCCATGATGCGCTTCGTAACGAGCCTTCAGACCGCGCAGGATGGTGATGGTATCTTCCACACTAGGTTCGCCAACGTAAACGGGTTGGAACCGACGTTCTAAGGCTGGATCTTTCTCGATATGTTTACGGTACTCGTCAAGCGTGGTTGCACCGATACAACGAAGTTGACCACGTGCCAGTTCGGGCTTTAGCAAATTGGCTGCGTCACTTGAACCTTCAGCAGCCCCAGCTCCGATGACCGTATGAAGTTCGTCAATGAAAAGAATAACCTCGCCGTCCGCATCTTTGACTTCTCGCAGCACCGCTTTCAAGCGCTCTTCGAATTCTCCTCGGAACTTGGTGCCTGCGATGAGCGAGCCCATGTCGAGCGCGATGACTCGCCGATTCTTTAACGATTGAGGAACATCGCCTTGGAGAATACGTTGTGCGAGACCTTCCGCAATAGCCGTCTTCCCAACGCCTGGTTCACCGATAAGAACTGGGTTATTCTTGGTTCGTCGCGAAAGGACTTGGACCACGCGTCGAATTTCTTCATCGCGACCGATTACCGGATCTAGTTTGTTTTTAGTTGCTTGCGCGACAAGATCGATCCCATATTTCTCAAGAGCCTGGAACTTACCTTCGGGGTTCTGGTCGGTAACGCGTGCGCTGCCTCGAACGCTCTGCAAGCCGGTGAGAATGTCTGCTTCCGTAACGCCCAACAACTTGATCAAGCTACCTGCTTTGTTGTCGGTGCGGCACAGCCCCAGGAACAAATGCTCCGTGCTGGTATAGTCATCTTTCATGGCTTCGGCAGCAGACGCGGCTGCTTCCAGCGATTTCTGAAGCGAGGGGCTTACCGATGGCTGACGTCCGCCAGATGTTTTGGGTAACCGTTTTAGTTCACTGTCTGTGGTCGACTGAAGCTTTTCAATCGAGGCCCACTGCCTCCAGCGGCTGGTGGCCGCCGCCTTTGCTGCCTC
>CAITIF010000186.1 GCA_903892365.1 uncultured Pirellula sp.
GACTATCTTCAGCAGCGGTATCGGAAAACCTTCCAGCTGGAACGGTAGTTGGCACATTGTCTACGATTGATCCTGACGTTGGCGGATCCTTCACCTATCAGATGGTTGCCGGACAGCTATCACTCCCGTTCGAGATTGTTGGCAGTCAATTGCGAACGACTCGAAAGCTCAACTTTGAAGCAATTGCATCCTACACGGTTTCCATTCGCAGCACGGATGCGAGCAATCTTTCCGTGGTAAGTCCATTGTTGATTAATGTTTTGGATGTGAATGAACAGGCGATTATTGCGAGTAGCGACAGTGCCACGACACCAACCAATCGTAAGGTTGTGATCGATGTTCTAGCCAATGACCGGGATCCCGATGGCACGATTGACCGAAACACAATCATCATCGTGGCTCCACCGACGAAGGGCTCCGTTCGGGTGCTTGTAGACGGTCGCTTGGAATACTCGCCGCCAGTAGATGAACGCCTAGAGATTTCATTCTCCTACCAAGTCATGGACAACGATCAGGTGCAGAGCAACGTCGGTTTGGTTTCTGTAAGAGTGCTCTCTGCCTACCAAAATCCCAATAACCGTTTGGATGTGGATAACGATGGCGATGTCTCACCGCTCGATGCTTTGCAAATCATCAACGACATTGAAGAGAATAAATTTCGAGACTTGCCCACCAATGTTGGTGAAACCATTCCGTACATTGATACCAACGGGAACAGCAAAGTGGACCCTTTAGATGTTCTCGATGTGATCAACTTCCTCAATCGCGGTGAAGGTGAGTCTTCGGAAGGGGAGCAATCTAACTTCGCATTCGATCTGGAAAGCCAAAAATTAGAACCCGCATTTGGCGAATCCATACAATCCGCACACGCGATGGCGATCGATGCGTTTTACCGAGAATTGGAAGTAAAGAGGGGGCGTTCTCGATCGTAGAAAAGCGATCGCATTTTGGCATTGGATGATGGTGCGTTTTAATTGGTCGGTTGTTGTAAAGACTTGTGGCGATGTGCTTGGCCATTGGTACAATGCCGACCTTTCTAGTATTCCGTAAACACTGTCGAAGCAACATGCCGCGTAAGAAGTCCAACAAGATTCGGATCGAGTTTCGAAAGAAACATCAATCGCAAGCACGCAGCGCGGACCTGACGAATGATTACGCCGTTGACCAGGAAGATATCGATACGGTTGCATCGCAACGGGTCAGCGGCAAAGGGGACCAGACGCGGCACCGAACCGTCAAAGGAAGCCTAGTCGATGACAATGAGCCTGAATCCCTTGGCCAGGTTCAATTGGATGTCGACGCCGGCCAAACACTAAGCGGATTGGTTTTGCGGGTTCACGGGCGTGAATCCATCGTCCGCGTTGACGATGGACGGATTTTTCGATGCGCTGTACGTCGAGTTCTAAAAAACTTAGCAACAGACCAACGGCATGTTCTTGTCGCAGGAGATGTCGTGCGGCTCTTGCCAGAGGGGGAAGAACAAGCTTGGGTTGTCCGAATCGAACCTAGACGATCGACCTTGAGTCGGACCAGCAAACAACGCCGGCATGTTATTGTTGCAAATGTCGACCAATTATTGATAGTAACCAGTGCCGCTCAGCCCTCCATCAAGCCCAATCTGATCGATCGCGTGCTGGCTACGGCGGAGCAAAATCAGCTCGATGCTTGCGTTTGTATCAACAAATGTGATCTGATCGATACGACCATGCTGCAAGCGTTGATTGGGACCTACACGCAAATGGGCTACCGTGTGCTCATGGTGAGTGCCGCTCGAGGATGGGGAATGGACCGATTGAGGCTGATGACCCGCAATCGCAACAGCGTGGTCGTGGGGCAAAGTGGAGTTGGAAAATCTTCCATTCTCAATGCAATCGACAGCGGGCTTCGACAGCGAGTTCAGCCGGTGAGCGCCGAAAATCAAAAAGGGAAGCACACTACGACCACCGCCGAGGTGTTTCCTCTGAGCTACGGGGGCTCCATTATCGACACGCCGGGAGTCCGCCAGTTCCAATTATGGGATATTTCCCCCAGCGAAATGTCGGGCCTATTTCGAGATATTCGCCCCTTTGCGTCCAACTGCCGATATCCAAATTGTTCCCATATTCATGAAAATGACTGTTCTGTGAAGGATGCCGTGGCAGATGGCCGTCTGGACGGTCGCC
>CAITIF010000187.1 GCA_903892365.1 uncultured Pirellula sp.
GGTTTTGCTGTTGGAACAGCATTATAAATTGGGTGGGCTGGCCACTTGGTTTAAGCGTCCTGGCGGACACACCTTTGACATTTCCCTGCACGGTTTTCCGTACGGGATGCTGAAGAGTTGCCGAAGGTATTGGAATGACGATATCGCTTCCAACATTCATCAGCTTCATAACATTCGGTTCGACAATCCGATGTTTTCGCTGACGACGACCTTCAATCGCGAGGATTTCACTCAGTTGCTGATCAGCAAGTTTGGAATCGAGCAAGAGAACGTCCAAAAGTTCTTCGATACGGCTCGCAGCATGAACTTCTACGATGATCAGTCGATGACGACTCGCGAGCTATTTGAAAAGTTCTTTCCAGGTCGCGAAGATGTAGTTCGTCTTCTGATGGAGCCAATCACTTATGCAAACGGTTCCACGCTAGAAGATCCAGCGATTACGTACGGCATCGTGTTCTCCAACTTCATGGCCAAAGGGGTTTTCATTTACGAGGGAGGCACCGACGACTTGGTCAGCAAGATGCAAGCAGAGCTGATCAAGAATGGCGTGGATGTTCGAATCCGTTGCGATGTTTCTAAGATTTTGGTGGGATCCGGCGGTGTGCAAGGGGTCGTGGTCAATGGCAGAGAAATCAAATGCAAAGCCGTCGTAAGTAATTCCAACTTGCGATCAACCATCCTGAACATGGTTGGCACCGAGCATTTCGATCCCCAGTTCCTTTCCGACGCCCAGGCGGTTCGACTGAACAACAGCAGCACTCAAGTCTACATGGCATTGAAGCCAGGAGTAACGATTCCCGAATCGACGGGCGATTTGTTGTTTTGTTCTACGGCACCGTTGTTCCGAACGAACTTGCTGCTCGATCGTAACATCACGTCAAGAACATTCAGCTTCTACTACCCAAAGACTAGGCCGACGGGCAAGGAACGATTTGCCATCGTCAGCAGCACGAACGCGAACTGGAGCGACTGGTCCGAATTGAATGAGGAAGAATACGAAGCGAGCAAGCAGGACCTGGTCGAAACGACACTGGATGCGCTCGAAAAGTACGTTCCCAATTGTCGTGAGATGATTGAACATGCAGAGGCTGCGACGCCGCGTACGTTCCATCACTACACCAAGCATCAATCCGGCGCCAGCTTCGGCACCAAGTTTGAAGGGCTGGCGGTTTCTCGCGGTTTACCGCAACAAATCAAAGGCCTCTACCACGCTGGCTCGGTTGGAATCATCATGTCCGGATGGCTGGGAGCCATTAACTACGGAGTGATCGTTTCGAACGAAGTCGATACCATGCTGTGCAAAGCTGGCACACCGATGCCCGCTGTTTAGCATCTCAGGAATCAAGAATCCCCAGTATTAAGAATCCTTGTACGATTGCAGAAATCGGAACTACAATAGGAATCCATCCAAGCTGTTCCCTCCACGAATCCCCATCCTTTCCGCTCTTTCCCAATTGAAACAAGCAGTATGACCACACGTCGACGTGCCCGAGAAGTATCCCTTCAAGTTTTGTACGAAGAGGACATTCACCCTCTTCGCGAGCTTTCGATCGCGGATGAATTCTTGGCGAAACGAATGCTTCATAACAAGCCGTTAATCGCGTTTGCACAAGAACTGCTTGCTGGGGTTCGTAAGCACCGTGACGAGCTAGACAAGATCTTGACCAAGCATGCATCGAACTGGTCGGTAAAGCGAATGACCACCATCGATCGCAACATTCTGCGCATGTCAACGTACGAGATGGTTTATGGGAATGTTCCTGGACGAGTCTCCATCAACGAGGCCATCGAGCTTGCGAAACGGTACGGCAGCAAAAACTCGGGCCAGTTCGTCAACGGAATTCTAGATCGCGTTTTGCGTGAGCATACCGAAAGCAAAAAAGAGGCCGCGTCCAAGGAACCAGCACCTGCGGGAAGCTAGCCTGCGAGCTCGGTTCAGGGTGAGCTTGGGTTCAGGGTGAGCTCGGTACGACCGAACCCTGTCTAATCCGCGAAAAGACTTCTACCAACCCCCATTCCACTTCGATGTTTTTATCGTGAGCGAGCTGGATAGCCTGCTCTTCAATCTGTTTCGCAGTTCGGCCTTGAAGTGGCTTGCTGTATGCGGATACCGTCTGCACGACGGGAACAAGAAGGCAAGCGACAATGACAAGTGCCCAAACCCACTCCAAATAAGCTCGTTCTGAGCGACGGTCGGAATACTGCTCACGCGCGGTGTGAAGAACTTGTCCGCGGAGCTTGTCGGAGGGGACAACATAATGGGAAGCGGAACGAATCAGCGCTTCCAATGCCAGTTGATCCTTGGCGTTCAAGGCATCATCGTTAGGTTGGCTATCGGAAGGGTTTAGGCTACGACCCATGTTTCGCCTCTTCCTTTTGCGTTTCTTCAAACAGCGATCGCAGTGGACCCGCTAGCTTGCTCAGCGCGTATCGGTAGCGGCTTGCGACGGTGGCCAAAGGCATATCAAGCAACTGAGCAATTTGGGCGAAAGTCAGGTCTTCCCAAATCTTGAGAACGACCACTTCGCGTTGCTCAATGGGCAGGGTTCTCAGGGCTAGCCAGACTTGGCGAAAGGTGTCCTCCTGTTGCAGCTGATCAACCGTGCGCCGGGTAACCAGATCGGTAAGGTTGTCGATCAAGGACCAACGCTTCTTCTTTCGCAGCACGACCAAAGCTTCGTTACGAACCATTCGCAGCAAATAATGCCAGGGCTGATCCGACTGGAGCAGCAAATGGACGTGCGTGGCGACTCGGATCAAGGCTGCTTGAACCGCATCTTCGGCATCATGCTGATTTCGCGTTATGGTTACGGCGAATCGGACCAACCGCATCGAAGATAAATCGTACAGTCCAGACAGAGCCGGAGCGCCGCTCTCCGCGATTCGCTGAGCGCACAGACGTACTTTATGGGACATGGAGTCGGAGGTTGTCATGGTTAGAGTTTAGGATGCGCGAGTAGCCGGCAATTGTCTAACCAAATTTTCATTTTTCCCGCCTTGAACTCGCTGTTCAGGGGCCTTTGGTTTGGAACGAACATAAATTTCACAAGATTTGTTGTGAAAAATAACTGGGCGATTGCCGATTTAGCTCAATAATGCTGTTCAAAATGATTCCGGGTTGTCTGCGTCGGACCCCTTGTGACTGGTAACTTTATTGAAATGCTCTGAAATGTTGAGTCAAGCGCCTGATTCGCGGACCGGAGATTCCCTCAAGGATGTACTTCGTGGAATGCTAGCAGAATTGTCCATTCGATTGGACGTTCCCGTGGAAAGTTCTCGGATCCAGCAAGCTTTGAACGACTCGTTTATTGATTTGAGTCCCGATACGCAGGACGGGCTCACCGTCGCATTGATGCGTGCTGCGCACAGCATTGGAATTCGGCTGGCACCGGTCGAAATCAATGAAGACGGGATTTGGCAATTGTTGTTAGACGAGTTTTCGATTGCCATGGTACAACGCACGCCGGCCATCCCAACGGCTTGGGTATTTTCCCACGTCTCAGCTCGGCATTCCGAGTCTGCAAAAATTGATCCCAGCGGGAAGGTGACGGACTCTTTTTCGAAAGCGGCTTTGAAGCAAGTGGTTTCGAAGGCCGAGGCGCCGATTTTCTTTGTTGCCGAACCAACCTTAGTTTGCCAAACGATATCTTCTCACCACCAACCGGAAAACGACAAGATTCATCGCGTCACCAATCAGCACGGGCATGGCCATGGGCACGACCACCGTCACGAACATATTTCACCGCAGCGAAGGATGCTTCGTTTTTTGAAGTTTGAGACGCGAGATATTTGGTCGCTGTGTATTTTTGGTTTCGTGGTCGCGGTTTTGGATCTTGCGACCCCGTTGGCTGTGGAGCAAATGGTGACCACCATTGGATTCGCAAGTTTGACCCAGCCCCTTGTGTGGCTAGCTGTGGCTGTTTTTGCGATCCTAACGTTGTCGGCGGTTATCAAAGCGTTGCAGTTTTTCATCGTCGAAATTCTTCAGCGACGGATTTTCGTCCGAGTGGTTGGAGACTTAGCAGAACGTTTACCTCGATTGCAGCGTGAATCGATGGATGGGATTCACGGACCAGAAATGGCCAACCGCTTTTTTGACGTGATGACAGTTCAAAAGGCCACCGCTTCGCTGTTAGTGGAAGGCTTATCTTTGATTATCCAGACGTTAACAGGTCTTTTACTGTTGGCACTTTACAGTCCGTTTTTGTTAGCGTTCGATATTGTTTTGGTTATGGCCATGACCGTGCTGCTATATTTCTTAGGACGTAATGCGGTTCGAACTGCAATCGAAGAATCGTTGGTGAAATATCGAGTGGCGCATTGGTTGCAAGATGTGATTGGAAATCCGATCGCATTTCAAGTGCACGGCGGTGGCGAGTTGGTGGTCGATAGGTCGAACCGATTGACGGTGGAGTATCTGGCGGCTCGCCGAAAGCATTTCGTGGTTTTGATGCGTCAGACCTTGTTTGCATTGATGTTGTACGCGGTTTCGATATCCGCGATCCTGGCCTTGGGAGTTTGGCTGGTTCTCTCCGACAGTCTTTCGATGGGACAGCTTGTCGCGAGCGTGTCGGTGGTTGTCGTAGTGGTTGGCGCATTTTCCAAGATTGGAAAGTCTCTCGAGTCTTTCTATGATTTGATGTCAGCAGTTGATAAAGTGGGGCACCTGATCGATTTGCCAACTTTGCCACCTTCGCGTTCGTTGGATGCGGGTGTCGGTCCGGTGGATGTTCGCCTCCAATCGCTCGAAATCCAAGGACGCGGGCACCACGGAATCACGATCGGGGATCTGAAAGTCGAGAGCGGGAATCGATTTGCGATTGCTGGCGAGGGAGAGTGCGGCAAATCCGTTCTTATGCACACGTTATGTGGATTGCGTGCGCCTTTAAGTGGGGCTGCTGAAATCGGTGGAATAGACTCGCGCGAGGTCAACCGATTCGCAGATGGATCGATGGTTTCTTTTGCGTCCGACATCGAAATCTTTCACGGTACTTTTCTGGAAAACATTTCCTTAAACCGTATCTCAGTCACCTCGGCAGAGGTTCGAGAAGCTCTGCAATTGGTCGAGATGTGGGACGAATCGCTTGGACTTCCTAACGGCCTGGAGACCATGCTTCAAAGTGGTGGCTTTCCTTTGAGCGGAAGCCAAGCTGCACGATTGATGATTGCTAGGGCAGTTGCGACCCGCCCTCGGCTGCTGTTGATTGACGGAACGCTCGATCGCTTGCCACCCAAGATGCGATCTAATATCTGGAAGAATCTCAGCAATCGCAAGCAACCTTGGACGCTCATTGTGGCGACTCACGACCAAGAAATTATCGCCCTTTGCGACAGCCACAAAGACCTGCTCGCCAATAGTTCAGGACACTAAAAGATGACTACTGAAACCCAATCCAGCCCCGAAGTCAAAACAAACGATTCGCATCCTATTCCAAAGCGAATGATCCGACTTCGACCCACTCAGAGTCTGGGTGATCGATTTCCTGCGATGCATTTGGTTCGATCCAGCTGGTTCGCAAGAGTGCTATCGCGGCTGATGTTCATTCTTCTTATTGGCTTGATATTGGCAGGTATCTTTCTACCTTGGCAACAAACATCAAGGTGCGAAGGAGAAGTCGTTGCGCGACTACCGCAGCTTCGTAGCCAGTCCGTCCAAAGCGGAACCAAAGGTGTTATCAAAAAGCTGAAGGATGGACTACGAGAGGGGATGGCTGTCAAGGAAGGTGATTTCATTATGGAAATCGAACCTTTCTCCAAAGACCAGTTCATCCAGCTCGAAGAGGTCAAGCGTGGATACGAAGCTCAACTGAAATATAGTGAAGACAACGAAATAGGCGTTCGAGATCAGTTGAATACGGAAAGGTCGAGGATGAATTTCGAATTGCAAGCCATCGATGCCAAGATTAATGCATCGAAGGAAAAAGTGACTGGAGCCAAGGCGAAAGCAAAGAGCCAGAAAAGTAAATTCGAGCAGGCGATGAATGAGGTGAAATCCATGCTCGAACTTCGTGGTGATACGATCCCGGAAATCAAATTTCTTGAAGCTAAAAACAAGGCGATTAGCGAAGAGGAAGACCTGGTTGCTGCGTATGCTCAAGAGGAAGAAGAAATACAGCTTTTAGAAGAGGCAAACAAATATCGGGAAGGCAAAGTCAAAGAAATTGA
>CAITIF010000188.1 GCA_903892365.1 uncultured Pirellula sp.
CAACAGCCCTAACTCGCCGATTTGATAGACATGCTCGCCGTGTACTTCTATGTTGTAGACGGGTTTCGCGACTGTCGTGATGCTCAGGCCTAAAACGATGGCAAGGCCATCGAAGCCTTGTAAAGTCTCGCCTTCGGTTAGCTCACCCAGCGGGACCCATTCTTGTCGAGCGACCGACCAAATCGGGTGGATCGGAGTGCCTGTGATTGTTTCGATGGACCCGTCGGGGCCTTGGATATCCACGCTGGCGACCAGGTGCACCTCGCGTGTGATGAATCGCGCGGTGACCACCGAACCTTCTCCGTCGGCAATCTCTGGACAATCGTCGATCGAGGTGACCGTGGCTGAACCCTTGACTTGCAGCTCCTCAATGTTGATCGGCAACAACTTGCCCGCCTCAATACCAACCGATCGGATCCAGGCTCTTGGACGAATCAGCTCGGCATCCACGATGCCGCCATCGCTGCGTTCGACGGTGATCGACAACTTGGCCCAAGTCGCTTGGTCAGGCTCGGGCTGCGGGTCCACTTCGTAACGATTGGGATTCTTGGTTGGCACTCGGGCTCCGAGAGGAACCTGCTCGATTGGGATTTGCCTTGCAGGCTTGAGCGATGAGGCGTGAGACTTGAGGTTCAAACTTCGAACTTCTAACTTCTCACTTCCAAACCCCTCATCCCGCGGCCCCTTCTCCCCTGAGTACAGGGGCGAAGGGGAGAAAGAATATTCGTTATTCGAGATCCAATCGGTTTCGGACCAAAGTGTGGATTCTCGCGAGGCGGAATAAGGAAGTTCGGATACAGTGACCTTGGTCCCCGCCACAAAGCAACCACCGTGAACCAGCTTGGTGAATGTACTAGCGCAATCACCCAAGTCATCGAACTTGTTGTACGCCTTCCAAAGTGCTGTCCCGGGCTTTGCAATCGCGCTTGGACCGGGCATGAAGTTTCCTGCCATGTCACCTGCAAAATACGCCCAGGTGTTTTTGTCGACATAGTCCATGCCGTGAAGCTCGCGCATCTTGGCAGAGATTCCAAACGTAACATTGTCCCCAAACCCTGACAGCACATTCACCCCTTGGTCGAATGCATCTCCCTTGCTGCCTGCAAACATCTCAAGGCCCCACTCGGACCAAGATTTTGTTCGTGGGGCTGGTATCACAACCCCAGCAGGCTGCGTGGAGGCGGTAGCAGGAGGGTTGGGATCAGGGCTGCCATCCAAAAGATGCTCGTAACTGTTTCGGCCATCCCAATTCGGCGTTTGATAGGTTCCGTTCAATGTGCCACTGCTTGACTCCCCATCCTCTCCCATCGTGTTGAAACCAATCGACGATTGAATGGTCACGATCCCTGTCGCCAAATCCAGTGTGGAGTTTACCAGCGCGCCTAATGGTCCCGAATTAGAATGATAGGTGCCTGAAACCATGACTCGGCTATCGCCCGAATTCGTCGTGGTTGGTTCTCCAGATCCGTCTAGGGTTGTGTTGGCTGCAATACTATAACGAGCGGATCGGCTATTGTTCGTGGACTGTTGATGGCCTGGAATTCCTGGTCGCCCCTCATTCCTCGACTGCTTGACATATTGTTCGGTCGTGTTGTAACTGAAGGATTCATTGGCCTTGCCGGAAGAGGTATTGGAGCCCCCAACGCCGTCTGGTTCTGAAGAATCCGGAGTGGCGGTAATCTCACCGCCAGCTCCCGAGTTAAAGGTCCAGGCTTCGTTAGCGGTGTACTTCGTAAAACTGAACGCTGGCGAGCCATCCAACGCTTTCCGTAATGGATCTGGATCGTATGCAAACAGGCTTGTCATGCTGTTGTACTTTTCGCTTTCGAAGCGAGCCATACTTTGCTTGTTCTTCAATTCGTTGGGTGCCGTAGCCTCTGCGTTTGGCCCCGAGGCGTTCGATGCTCCCACTTGGATCGAAGCGGAATTGATCGTGGCATTGGAAGACTGGTTTTCTGCAGCCCATGTCGATCGCGAAAGAGCTGTTTGAACTTCCCCAGCGCCGCCCACTCCTAGAAATTCAACATTCGCGTTTCCGCTGCTGACGGCTCCGTTGATGGATGAACCTGATTTGTCAGGCAAAGCAGTTAGCTTTCCGTCCTCGGTTGCACCAATCGCGACTCCGTTGTTGCCGAGCACGCCGATAGCCGCTGAACCGTTAACGTTTCGTCCCGATACCATGCTCGCATAGAAAGTTCCTGTTGCATCTGAATCTTGAATTCGTAGCGAGATCATTCCGTTATCGGAACCTTGATCGGCCCAAGCATCCGCCATCTGAGCTCGAATGTTGCCAGTGATGCCAGAGAATCGTCCATCAGAACGAACCTTGCCTCGCATGGATATACCTGACGAGGATGATGTATTGCCCATGGACTGCGAAGCCGTGGCACTGGCGGACGAGTGCCCAATGCCGCTTTCGGGCAAAGGCATCGGTGGTGTCGAAGGGGAACCGGGGTCAAAACAAGTCAAACACCCACCACCATTGACCGACCCGGAACCTTCTCCCCAAGTGTAGGAAGCAGGGTCCATGAATACACCATCTGTGGGCACCGACGAAGGAAGGTTGCCCGAGGCCGATGTTCTGCTAGCCGAGAACGACAGGCCAATGTTGAAATTGGCCGATTGGCTAGCATCGTAGGTGAAATCCGTTTCAATCGCCGTTCCCGTGGGTGAACTGGAAACAGGCACCAAGGATGGAGTTCCCGAAGCGCTGATCGAACTGGTCAGTACCAGCGAGAACGAAATCCCAGCCGACGACGTGGAATTCGAAGTGTAGTTTCGAAGCTGCGATGGACTTGTTACGGTAGCATCCAACGGCACGTTGTGTGAGCCGGGGGTGATGCCCATCGACGTGGAAGCGGTAAATGAAAACGCAGTGCTATCGGATGTGCTAACGCTCATGCTCCAAGCGACACCCGCTTCGGGTAGCGAAGTTATTCCGCGAGAAGCACTAAAAACCAATACAATGGAAACCGATCGTGAAGCATTCATGACGGCCGAAGCAGAAGCATGAGGCGTGTGCGTGGGCAGGTCGTTAGGTTGCGATGCAGTCACGACAGGGGGCAACTGACTCGAAAACGTATCGCTCGAACTGTAATTGAACGAAAAGATGATCACTTCGGTCATGCTCCAGTGCTGAGCATCAATCCATGTGTACGTCACGCTATGAAACGACGACACTCCTTGAGTTTGAAGATCGGCGTTTGCAGGGGTGGTATTTGCGTTGAATCCACCCGAGTAGGTAAGGACATTGATGGGCGCGGTGCTGGGCGAGAATTGGTCGATGGAAACTTGATTGGTAACCAGAATGCTTGTCGGCACTGTATTCGCAGGGATCTTGAAAGGGCTTGGGATTGCCGTCTCCCCTTCTGCGGTAAGGCCAAGTGAATTCTCAAATGCAGCGACCTTGTTGAACTCATTTTCCAGTTCGCCATTCGAATCCGCCAAGGTCGACTGGACTGTTGTTAAGGCACTATCCGAAAAGTTCAATAGGCTTTGCTGATCGTCGGAACTCAAAAAGGAATTGCCTGCACCCACCGCTTCCGCAATCGACTGATCCGCCAGCATCAATGGGTTTGCGGTTGCCAAAGCGATCTGTTGTTCGAGTGCATTGGGATCAACAGAACCGTCTGTTGAATCCACTTGCATTGCTTGATAGTCGGTGAAGTTCCGTTGAACATCGATGGAATCCGAAGTAATGCTTTGGAACGCGCCCAGGGTAGCGGCCATTTGGGGATTGGTTAGCGGTCCGTTACCCTGAGAATGAAGGTTCTTTTCAAAGTCCTTCCATGCAAGGCCCGCTGCGGTGTTGAAGTCGAATTGCTGGGAGGCAGTGGCGTGCTCGGAATATTGACTAAGAAGCTTAGAAAGCTTGGGATCGGAATGGATGTCAGGATTGATGGTGGATGCGATATTTTTGGTTTCTGCTTTGAAGCTGTTCAGCGATTCGCGATGTTCTTGAACAGGTGCATCGGTTTCGACGTACTCTGGTGAGAACTGATTTTCCAGCAGCTCAATCTGCAAATCCGAGGCCATCAACATTCGCTTGTCTAAGGTCTCAAGCAGCAGCGTTCGAAAAAGCCGGTTCTTGGTTCTTGGTTCTTGGTTCTTGGTTCTTGGTTCTTGGTTCTTGGTTCTTGGTACGAAGTGCGGGCATAAGATTCTCCCAGGCTGATGTGAAAAGGATGCTCGATCGGCTTCGATGTTGAGTATTGCACAACGTGCGCACAGAATTCAAGTGCGCCCTGGACGTATTTTCCAAATATTTCTCAGAGTGGACTTTGATGGGCGGCGGGGACAAATGCAAAATGCC
Organism: uncultured Pirellula sp.; assembly: GCA_903892365.1. Taxonomy (GTDB): domain Bacteria; phylum Planctomycetota; class Planctomycetia; order Pirellulales; family Pirellulaceae; genus JBKCUI01. The sequence continues at coordinate 4,313 of CAITIF010000188.1, forward strand.
AGGGCAAGGAATTATCCCGCATGCAAAAAGGTGTCACGCCGAATGGGAATACAAAAAGGAAACGCATTGAGCTCGGTTACATCGCATTTGAGGCCATTTCATGTCAACCTCAGTTAAATCCTTTTAGGCAATGCTGTTCCGTCGATTAAGTACCATTCGAATTAGAATCGATTTCCTGCTTTCGGCTTACCTTTTACCTACTTGCTGAATTGCCATGCTTGGTTCAGACTATTGGGCCTCCATGTTCCCAATTCCAGTAAGTGATTTAACTGATGAGCACCTCGACCCTTTCCCAGCCTATACAGCTCTTGCCTGCAAAAACGATCGACGGCAAAAAGCCGACTCGGGAGCAGGTTCCCAAGGGGGAAGTTCTTTGTTCTTACTGCACGGCAAAATGCTGTCGTTATTTTGCCCTTCCCATCGATGCCCCCACGTCGAAGCAAGATCTCGATTTTATTCGTTGGTATTTGCTTCACGATCGCGCGACGGTTTTCATTGAAGATGGTACTTGGTACCTGTTGGTGCACACCGACTGCAAGCATTTGCAAGCCGATCACCGGTGTGGCATTTACCATACTCGGCCGCAGATCTGCCGCGATTACTCGACGGACAACTGCGAATTCGACGAAGATGCCGTCTATGAAATGTACTTCGAAACATCGGAGCAAGTTGCGGAATATATGGAAGCACGATTCCAATCAACGGATTTGCGTTCCATTCGAAGCGAAGAACCTGCCTTGCTTCCGATACTCTAGGAAAACGATTCTCTCTGATGACTTTGATTGAACCGAGAACGCTGAAGGGCTTTCGAGACTTTTTGCCTGCCGCGATGATTCCTCGCGAAAGGCTGATGGAGGTCGCGCGAACCGTTTATCGCCGCTACGGCTTTGTGCCGATCGATACCCCAGCCCTGGAATTGCTGGAAGTGCTTACCGGCAAAGGATCGGACGAGACGGACCGGCAAATGTATCACTTCATCGACAACGGTGGTCGAGCCGTCGGAATGCGATTTGACTTGACCGTCCCATTGGCTCGATTCGCTGCCCAGCACATCGCCACCTTGGGCACGCCGTTCAAACGCTATCACATCGCACCCGTATGGCGTGGCGAAACCCCGCAAGCTGGCCGATTCCGCGAATTCGTCCAGTGCGATTTTGATACGATCGGAACGACGGGCGTTGTATCGGATATCGAAACGGCGCTGGTCATTCACGAACTGATGCATGAGGTCGGAGTCTCTCGTTTTCAAATTCGCATCAACAATCGACAAGTCTTATCGGGCTTCCTGGAGAAACTGGAACTTCAAGGTTCAAGCACCGCCGTCCTACGAGCGTTGGACAAGCTGGACAAGGTCGGCGTGGAGCAAGTTTCGAAGGAACTGGCTCAAGCGGGACTTTCAGAACAACAAACGCAACAAGTCATTACCCTGTCGAAGATCCAAGGCAGCACAAGCCAGGTCCTTTCCCAGCTGGATGAGCTGCTGCAAGGGTCGGAGCAAGGCCAAGCAGGGATCGAACGTCTTCGTACCATCTGTGGTGCGATGAAGGCTGCTGGGGTGGCAGATGAATTCTATCGGCTGGATGTATCGATCGCTCGCGGACTGGATTACTACACCGGTGTTGTTTTTGAAACAACGCTTGGGGACCTGCCAAGCATCGGTAGCGTATGCAGCGGCGGGCGTTATGACAA
>CAITIF010000189.1 GCA_903892365.1 uncultured Pirellula sp.
CAGCATTCCTCCTGCGTTGGAGCCTTCGCCAGCGGGGGTTGGGTCAAGCCGAAGCCAAGCACCGTTCTTAATCCATCCTGGGACAGACGGAAATCTCTTCTTGAGCACATCCACGGGAAAATAGGCTTCCACCCAAACGTGCGCATGGTTCTGTTGCACAAGAAAATACTCACCTACTTCGTTGTATTCGTTCGGCCGGAATCCCACGACCATTCGAGTAGGTATCTCGAGCGACCGCAGGAGCAAAGCAAGCGACGAAGCAAAGTACTGACAATGCCCTTTCCGCTTGTTGATCAAGAAGTCGGCGATCGGATCCAGACTCTTATCGATTTGTCCCGTCAGCGAAAGCGTGTAGGTGTAGTCAGCTCCGCTAGCAAGATAATCATTGAGGACCATGGCTTGCGTTAGCTTGTCTTCGCTGGAAACATCGCGTTCCTTAAGCCAACGGTCTCTCAACGGCACAATGGACATCAGTGAACTTGGGAATTCCAAGAGTTGCATATAAGCATCGTCGTTGTATTCCACTTGCCCAGGAAAAGACCTTTCGCGGACGTCACGCACACTGTCTTCCCATTCGGGCAAGAACATGGATTCGATTCGGTCCTTGAATGCGTAGGTAGGAAAAGAGAACCGACGCTTGTAGTTCGAGCTTCTTGCAGATTGAGAGGTGTCCACCACAAACCAGTCTCGGTAGGCAACTCGGAAGTCGGTATCGGTCGCGCGAGACAATGGGGCGATGGTGGGAACGAATGTCCCCAGTCCATTCTTCTCGACGATATCAACCACGACGCGATCCATGGTTTTTGACATCGCATCCACCATCCCCTGTTGAGTTGGTAGATTTTGAATGGCCCTTCGATCCAACGTCAGCGATGCTTCCCCGGATTGCCAAACTCCTCGTCCTGGCCCATCAAAATATCTTCGCGAAACAGTCATCCGGATATACGGAGGCATGCTCGGACGATAGTTCTGGTTTGTTTCAGCGTCCCGCATGGACAAACGAAATACAGGGGCTTCGTTCTGAAGTAAATCGCCTACATGCTGGAGCGATATTTGATCGCTAAAACCAACCTTCGAAGCTGTGGAGACAGCCCCCTCGTAGGTGCTAAGATTCACACGCGGCAAGGAGTAAAAATACACGATTGCAAAGAGAAGGATCGTGAACGAAAGTGGCAACACCCCCACGAACCAATTCAAGGGCGAGAAATTTTCGGCTTGCTGCCGAACGTTCCAGCCCGATGTAGCGACCGCCGATAACGAAACGCCCGAGCTTCGCTTCGAGACCAATTGCTCCTTACCCAACCAATGCAGTACCCTGGCCCATAAACTGTTGGACTCGGTAAGGGACTCGAGATGCCGCATTTGAGAAGCGTATAAGGCCAATGCGATCAACGCCGAACAGCCCACGGTCATCACCGGCAGCATCAAGATTCCAAAAAGAACATTGTCGTTTACCAAAGCTGCAACGACTAATTCCAAAAGCAAAAAGACGCCCCATTGCTCAAACACTCGCTTCGCTTTTCGTTGAAACAGCAGCGGCAGTTGCACGTAGACTAAGAGATTCCCAACGGCCAAGATTTGATTGCTGGCAGGGTCCCCTAAAAACCCCATAATGGCGACGCCCGCACCAGCCAACATACCCAAGTACACAAACCACTTTGGAAAAACGACCCATTCAAATCGATCTGTGAAAAACGCCCCTAAGATGGCGCAAAAGAGCACCAAAAGAGGCAGGTTCCATGATCCATGCCCTAACCCAATCATGCCCGCGATCATGACGGCAATGACTGAAAAAGAAAGCGTTAGTCGGTGGGAGTTGATGTCGTGTGTCATTCCCGAATTCTAGCCGATTTTGAACGCGTGTGAGGCTACTTGCCGTCGATCTCCGCAATCAATTCGTCGATTCCAATCCCGTATTTCTCCAAGACCGAAGCCAGAATGCCCCCTACATGCTCGCAACGTCCTCGTCGGACAGAACTGGACTGGCGGATCGACGGAACAGTTACTGGCTTTCGTGTTGAAGGCCGGACGACACGACGAACCGTTTGCGTGTTGGATTCAACCCTCTCCGTTGCGACACTATAATTGTTGTTCGTGCTGTCGTACTCTTGCGAGCATTCGGTTCCAAGGTCGGACGAATCCAACAAATCCCAGGAGAACGACTGTTGAACATAAACGGGATGACTGGATGTGGTGGTGGCCATGAGCGGGTCTCGCAATCCTATTCCTAGTTTCTTGAGCCTGGAAAACGACCAAGCCCTTTCGTTGCCTACTAGGATCGCGACCCGCGTGACACGTCTGGTCCATCCAAAAATAATTTTCGATTTTGATACTCAAATGGGGACGGAACACCATATCCACATCAGCCTCTCTACCGTATCCGGAGCAGCATCAGAAACTCGCTGGGTTGATTATCACGGACGTGTCGCCATTGTCACAGGTGCTGGCGGCGGATTGGGCAAACAACATGCCTTGGCTTTGGCCAAGAGAGGC
>CAITIF010000190.1 GCA_903892365.1 uncultured Pirellula sp.
ACCGAGCCCTCGTTAGCAATGTGCCGAACCGAATCAACTCGGACCTTTGTGCCGCGCCCCGCGGGCCCCGTCAGGTCCTCCTGCAAAGGTCGACGACCGCCCCAATTGCTCACAAACGCTTTCGTGCCATGAATCACGACATCATAAGGTGCAACGCCTACAGGAAACTGACGCAGCACTTTTCCACTGGGAAGCTCTATTTCAAGAAGGGTGTTCGAGAGGTTGCCGCACACCAACAACTTCTGCGAGGCCCCATCGATTGCCAAGCCACTGGGGATCTCTTGCTTTCGCCGCGGCGCGTTGGCATCGGGAAGCGGAATTGTATGCGACGGCGAAACAGATCCTGCTTGATCCACCGCAAAAACTTTGATGCTACCGTTCACGTTACTAACGAAGATCTGTTTGGAATCGGGCGAGAAAACCAGCCCGGTGAAGCTAACCAATGCTGTGGCGTCGGGCTTCAAGTTGTTTTCCGATACGTTGGTAGGTTCGGAGAGTTGGTCTTTGGATGGGAAATCCACGGTTTGCGCTACCTTCATCGTTTCGTTATCGATAACGATCAGCTTGTTCGTTTTGCCTGATGTAATCATCTGGCGTCCGTCAGGCGACATTACCAAAACTTGAGGCCTCATCCCTGGAAGATCGACACGTTCCCCAGCCGAAGTCAGTGTCTGATTGAGCGAAGATTCTTCCGGAGAGTTTTCGCCGGCACTCCCTCGAGTATCCGCCTGTTGCGGGGCTGAAATCGCAAAGCCACAACTGAAAATCCAGACAACACTTGGTAAAAACAACGCTCCGAAGATAGCCTGAGCGAAAATTCTTTGGACGCATATTTGAGGAAGGATAATCAAGGTAGTTGATGCTTTCTTGGGGTTTTACGTCTTGGAGGCACAAGTGAAGGAATGAAGTGATTAATTCAGAACGGATTCGAATTCGTGGCTAACGGCGGATGGACTCGCATTGCACGCAGGTCTGCGGTAATTCAGTTTGGATTGAGGAGGTAGGGATTGGGCAAGCTATCACGGCTTCCATTGTGGGAGCGATCAACCGCTATAACAAGCAGAGTTTTTCCTGCCCCCTTTCTGAACTTTCGACAAGGGGGATAAACCAAGATCTCTGTTAATTTTTCTTGACTTTGGATGCTAAGTGCTAATAATCGTGTGCACAAGTCAGTTCAGGTTCTTGGATTGCGGCGTTTCAGGCCGCAAGTCGTTGTGTTTGAGTCACTCGATTTTTACTGATCCGATTTCCGACGTGACAGCGATTATACCCAGCCGATTCGGGCGGATGTTGGTGGCGGCATCCAGTCGACGGAATTCACAAATTGGAGGGCGACGAATTAATGAGTAATCTTTGCAAGAACGTTTTTGAAGCGATTTTGAAGTACGGACACGATGAAGACTTCGATCCAGTTGTTGACAACAAGTTTCTCCCAACCGATGCCCCGGCAGGTTCGCAAGAAAAAATTGAAGTCTTGCGCAAACGGGTAGAACTTGGTCAGCCATTGTGGCACAACGATGATCGAGTTGATTACAGCGGTCTTACTGGCGCAATTCGCCCTCGGGAGTAAGTTACTCCGTCCAAACCGTTCTCAATCTAAAAAGTTCGCGAAGGCCTGAGTTGACTCAGGCCTTTTTTTATCTATTTGAGGCAACTTTTGCTCCCCCACATCTACCGACGCATGACACTGTGTTAAAATCTTGTCGGTCGCCTTTGAATGGTACGTGGTTGACCGATACCGATGTCATCAAAGGAGCTATCTTCTTGTCCGAATCAAACAGTGCTGATGCACTTGCAAATGAGACCTACGAGCACATGAAGCGTCTCGCTGCTAGTTTCTTGCAAATGGAAATGACTACGGTATCCCTGAGCCCAACGGTTCTGGTTCATGAAGCCTACATGAAGCTATCGAAACAGTCTCAGGATAGCTTCACAGGGCGGGGTCATTTCTTGGCTCTTGCAGCAACCATGATGCGTCGAATTTTGGTAGATCATGCTCGAGCCCGAAATCGAATCAAACGAGGCGGAGATCGCGTTCGAGTCGTATTCGATGAAGAGACCACGCTTTCGTCTTCCAAAGATGGAGATGTTTTGGCTCTGGAAGAAGCTTTGCAAGAACTGCAGATTCTTGACCCAAGGCAGGCGAAGATTGTCGAAATGCGTTTTTTCGGTGGCATGACCGTACCTGAAGTTGCCGAAGTCTTGGGACTTTCAACCAGAACGATCGAAGGAGAATGGAAAATGTGTCGGGCATGGTTGCGTAAAAAACTAGAGGACAATTTCCATAGTGGATCCTGAGCTATACGCAAAAGCCAAAGAGCTTTTCATCGAGCTTGTTGAGAAGTCTCCTAAGGAACGCGAAAAAACTTTGAAGGGCTTAGAAGCAGAGCAACCTGAACTTGCTCGAACCGTTCGCGACCTTCTGGCATCGCATGTTAGTCGCACTTTGTTTTCAGGAGCAACTGGAAAAGCGTCCGATACAACGACTCAAAGCAAGAGTATTTCTACGATCGGAATTAGACGAATCAGCTCTAATTTGGTTGGGGGCACTCTTCCGATCTTGCTGGCGGTGGCCGCAACTCTCTTGCTTTATGGCTTCAGCGCCTATCTCCATTTGGAACTGAACAAGCAAACTCGCGATGAAACTAAAGTTGGCCTTGAATCCATGGCCGAACAGAAAGCCGTCCTCTTGGTTCAATGGGTTCGAGGAAACGAGCTTCGATTGGATGATTGGGGAAAACAACGCGAACTTCAACTGTGCGTCCAAAGCCTAAACACGCGACTTCAAGACCCCAACACCAAGCCGAAAGATCGAAAAGAATCGCTAGCAACTGCATCGGAGCATGCAACGATCATGCGATTTCTTGACAATCTCGTTCAGAATCGCTCAGCGGCGTCAAGAAATAAAAGCAACCAGACTGAACCAGCATTGTCCGATCTGAAGTTCGCCATTTGGAATCGTTCCATGATTTTGATTTCCGATTGGCAATACGAAAACCCAGATGTGGATCTGGGAGGGATCGCGACGCCCATCGGCGCCAGCTTTTTGATGCAAGCCTTCGACACTCAGAAAACGACAGTAGAACTTCCGCGACCAACTGCTGACACGATCTCCAAGGAATACCCCTTGGAAGCAAATGGACAGTACTTAATGTTCTTTGTCCCAATATTCTCTCCACAGGACCCTTCGGAAGTGATGGCGGTCATGATGGTCCGGAGCGAATTGCTTCTGGCCGATCTTCAGGCACTCATTAGCGCTTCGGTTCACAGCGAGAGCAACTGCTACCTACTGGACGATCGTGGTTCCATTGCCACTCATGCTCGCGATTTAGACCAATTAAAAAAGCTTCCGGTCTTCGCCGAAAATCGTATGGTTCATGGTGCTCATGTGATGGAAGCTCGCGACCCTGGCGGTGACTTGCTTGCTGGTTTTGTTCCTGGTTCTGCTCAGGATGAATGGGCATGGACCAAGCCGGGAAAGACCGTTTCGCTCGCCAAAAACGGAAGCGACATGGAAGGGTATCGCGACTATCGCGGCAAAAACGTGGTTGGCGCCTGGCACTGGATCGAACCGCTCCAACGTCTGCTGGTGCTGGAATTACCAAAAGAAACGGCCTACAAAACGCTGGGTTTTATTGACCGTGCCTTTCGAATCGTATACGGCATCCCGCTTGCAGTTGCACTTGTTCTGGGCCTGCTTTCGCTTCAACGGTCGTTCAGCAAAATGGATCTGACCAACAAGGCCATCGGAGCGTACAAATTGAAAGAGAAGATTGGGGAAGGTGGGCTTGGTATTGTCTATAAGGCAGAACATTTACTGCTTGGCAGAACCGCTGCGATCAAGCTGATCAAGGAACCGTTTGCTAATGCTGGAGCCATGCGTCGTTTTGAACGCGAAGTACGCTTGGCAGCAAGGCTTAGCCATCCCAACACGGTTAGCATTTACGATTTCGGTGTTTCAACCAACGGATTGCCCTACTGCGCCATGGAGTTAGTCGAAGGAGTCAACTTGGCCTACTTCATTGGCTATGACTCTTCCATTTCCGCCGACAGATGCATTTGGATTCTTCGGCAGATTTGTGGAGCCATCGAAGAAGCTCATGAATCAGGACTCATCCATCGCGACATCAAGCCACAGAACATCATGGTTTGCCAGCGCGGTCAGTTATGCGATCTCGTCAAGGTCGTTGACTTTGGCCTTGCAAAAACAATGGCAGATAACGTCTCACGCGATGTCACCGCAACCCGAGTGCTGATCGGAACCCCAGGCTTTATTGCCCCTGAGCGACTTGAAACCCCGTGGATCGCGGATCCAAGAATCGATATCTTTGCCTTCGGAGTTCTTGGGGTGTACCTTCTTTCTGGCAAGGTTCCTGTTCTCGGTGCAACGCACCAATCGCTCTTGCAGCAATTGCAACTCGGTAGGTTTCGTGATCTCTGTACAGACAAGTATTTCAGTAGTCTCGTAGCGTTGCTGGCCAGCTGCATGGCACCAGACCCGGTCGACCGCCCTCGGTCCATGAGCGAAGTTGGCACACGCCTGGAATCGATTGCATCATTCCTTCCCTGGAACGAGAATCTTGCCGAACGTTGGTGGCGAGACAACGGAAACGATCTGCTTGCCTTTTCTCGAACTCAGCAAATTCGCTAGCGTGGATCATCCACAAAATATACATCCATGAACGCGACCACAGTGTCTCGCCTAACATCCTTCGCACCAGCGGCCATATCAGTTCTAGCGATTGAAGGCCCTCGAACTCTCGAGTTCATATCAAAATGCTGGCAACCTAACCAAGGCTCTTCGGTGCTGCCAACGAATCGCATCCGATTTGGCTTTACCAAAGCAACAGATAACCAGCCACGTTTCGGGTGCAATGAGTCTATCGTCGTATGCCGCACGAACCATGAGCGTGTGGAGTTGCACTGTCATGGTGGCAAGCAAGCCTCTGAGAAAATCTTGGAAACTCTGTCTTCTCTGGGGGCCATGGTGATCCCATGGAACCAAGAGCCCTGTTTGTTGGCTCGCGATCCGATAGAACAAGAAGCAATGGAAGATCTTGTCCATGCCAACAGCATTCGATCGACGGCAATATTGCTAGATCAAATGCGTGGAGCTTTATCAAGGGAGCTGAAGAGAATTGAGCAACTGAATGCGAATGGGAAGCTACAGGAAGCTGTCGACTGCATTTTGCAATTACGACAAAGATTTGCAATCGGTAAGCACTTGATCCATCCTTGGAGCGTCGTACTAGCCGGCCCGCCCAATGTTGGCAAAAGCAGCTTGCTCAATCGAATGCTCGGCTACGACCGCGCTATTGTTCACGAGCAAGCAGGCACCACTCGCGACTCATTGATGGAGCGGACCAGCTTCGACGGATGGCCGATCGATTTGACAGACGGCGCAGGTGTACGACTAGCTAGCGAAGCCTCCGACCCCATCGAAATCGCTGGAATAGACCTTACACTTCAAAAAGCAAGAGAAGCGGATTGCGTCCTATTGATGGTAGACCCCTTTTCAGGCTGGACAAATTCTCACGACCGAATCTATCAAGAAACCCAAGGGAAACGAATTTTGGTCCGCTCCAAAGCGGATTTGCAAAAAGCCACCTCGGTCCCGCCTAGCCTTCTGTTTGACGCACAAGTTGAAACAAGCGTCATGACGGGGGAGGGAATATTAGAATTGCAATCTGCAATCGTGGCCGCTTTGGTACCCGAGGCGCCTGATTCGGGAATCGCCATTCCATTTCGAACACGCCACATCGAATTACTGAACCGGCTAATAGGCCTCTAAAAGGCTGTGCTACCCCGCTGACAACCGCCAAAGCAGTTTAGGCATCCATTTCAAAGCACAACCGCTGGTATCTATATCAGAATTATTGGCATTCTTCCGAAACTATCGCGGGTTGTCGGTGTTGAAGCAAACACTTGCGGAAAGCACAAAGGGATGAAATCCGATTTCGTTTTCCATTCCACACATCCCCGAATCTGAACATGCGCCCATGTCCAAAACGGTAGTACTGGCGATGGCCATCAGCACGACCATGTTGTCGTGTTTCATTGGCTGTTCAAATCCATCTCCACCCACCAATATTCCGCATTTATCGAAATCGATGCACTTGTCTGCGGAATCGATAGAACGTATCGAGAGATTCTGTTCGGATTGCCACCAGATGCCAGACCCTTCGACATTTCCAAAGTCGAGATGGCCGGAGGAAGTGTTTCAAGGTTTCCAGTTTTATGTTGATTCAGAACGACGCGACCTTCAAGAGCCGAATAGGCAAGACACGGTCCGTTATTTTCAACATTTAGCACCCGACAAATTGGTGGTCCCTCGAGCGGATTCCTTTGCTTCCACACAAAGTAGTGTGAGATTTACTGAGAGCACGCGACTTGCCGTTCCTTTTGAAAACCCCGCCACTTCCAATATGCATTGGAATTCTGAATCGCAGAATCTGTTGTTCACGAACATGGCGGACGGCGAATTGAGACAATGGTCCCCCAGTACCGCAGAAATTCAGACATCCCACGTTGTTGCCGAAGGCAGGAACATATGTCGAGCGCATCGATGCGATTGGAACCAGGATGGGACCGAAGATTACTTGCTCAGTGAGATCGGAGGTTTGGCTGTTGCGGATCATTACCTGGGACGTGTCTCTTTGAAACTGGGTAACTTAGCCCCGCAGGTTCTTTTGGAAGATGTCTCGCGAATTGTGGATGCCAAGCCATATGACTACGACCAAGATGGTGATATTGATATTTTGGTGGCAGACTTTGGTTGGATCAAAACAGGGGCGATGCGGTTACTAGAAAATATCGGAGGCACACAGGAATCGCCGACGTTCAACTCCAAAGTAATCGACCCTCGCCATGGTCCCTTAGGTGTTGAGATTGCCGACATGGATGGCGACTCACTCATGGACTATGTCGTTATGTATGGTCAAGAATTTGAAACCATTGAAATCAATTACAATCGAGGGCACGGCAAGTTCGAGAGGGACACTATTTTGCGGCTCAAGGACCCCTCTTACAATTCAAGCTCGTTTCAAGTTATCGATCTCGATCGGGACGGTCGCTTGGACATCGTTTACACATGCGGTGACGCGATGGACACGTTCCTAGCAAAACCGTACCACGGTGTGGGATGGGTTCGTAATGCCGGCAACGGAAAATGGGAAGATCATTGGCTTGGGCTCCTGGTGGGTGCGCTTGGAGCTTCCGTAGCAGATTTAGATGGGGACGGCGATTTGGATGTCGTAGGGGTCGGCATGTTTCCTCGTCCAGTCGAATTTGGACCAGGGACTTATGACTCCATTTGCTGGTGGGAACAACAAAGCGAACTCAATTTTGTTCGTCATTCCATCGAGCGAGATCGCTCACAATACACTTCCGTTGAAATCGCAGATGTGAATCAAGATGGGCATCCGGACATTTTGGCCGGAGTTTGGCAAGTGTACAACGAATCCGCTTTCCGAGTATTTCTGAACGAACCCTCGGACGCCAAGGTAAATTGATTCGGGAAGCAGAGGCTAGTCCAAGGAGGTGAGAAGATGAATAGGAATCGAAGCGACCTTTCCGAGCGTTGAATTACCCGTTTGCAAGGAGCGTCGTTCAGGATATCATGCGATTTGGCATCGGGAATCACTTCGAGACCCGTGGGGCAAGCAAACCAAGAGCAAACTTCGTTCAGTGAAATCGGAATTCTCCGAAAAGCTGG
>CAITIF010000191.1 GCA_903892365.1 uncultured Pirellula sp.
TCCAGCATTTTGATTTCGTAGTAGCTGATATCGATTTCCCACCAGCGGTGTTGTAGGCAAGCGGTGGATGGATCTTCATGGTGGTTGTTGTGCCAACCCTCGCCGACGGTGATCAAAGCGACTAGCCAATTATTGCGGCTGTGTTCGTCCGTGTTGTAGTTTTGGTAGCCGAACATGTGGCTCAACGAATTGACAGACCAAGTGATGTGCCAGACGGCGATGATGCGAACGTAAACGCCCCAAACCACCATGCTCAGGCCCAGTTGCAGAGCGGCGGCTTGGCCCCAACCCACCCAGCCGATGACTAATCCGGCCAAGAAAAAAACTGGGATTTGAAGGAGAGCGATGTAGACGTGTGTGAACGGTCGCTTTTCCATGTACATGTAGAACGGATCTCGGAGCAGGTCTTTGGAGAACTTTTCGATGGCAGCGAAGGAGTGGGTATCACGGTTTTTTACCATCAGCCAGCCCATGTGTGACCATAGGAAATTGACCAAAGGGGAGTGGGGGTCGGGCTGATGGTCGGAGTGGACGTGGTGAATGCGATGGATCGCAACCCAACGAACGGGCGAATCCTCCAGGCAACAGATTCCTAAAATAGCCAAGGTATACTCGACCCATCGAGGCGTTTTGAAGCTTCGATGAGTTAGCAATCGGTGATACCCGATGGTGATTCCTTGGCCGAAGACGTGGATTCCGAGAACCATCGTCGCGAACCCGATCCAAGAAAAAAAGTAGGGGAACAGAGCGGTCAGTGCCAGCAAGTGCATGACAGCTATGGTACCGATGTAGAGTCGGTTGAGTCGGTAGGGGGTGACCGCTGCGGGGGGAGCTAAGGCCATAAAAAAATTCTCGGAAGGAAATTGCCAGAGTCGGAATTGCGTAGGGTAGCGAATTTGCCAGACAAGAGACCAGACTACTTGTTAACCGCAAAACGATCCATTTGCGCAATACTTCGCTACGTTGGCCCCGAGAATTGTTGTCGAAGTGAGGTGTCTGGATAGTTCTAACGCTACATGATCGAAAAATAATTCTCGACAGCGAAGTCGAGGTATTCTCGCTTCAGTTCCAAGGGTAGAGAGTTGAAATGGCAATAGGCTCGGACTTGGAGCAGAAGATCTCTGGGGTGGCAATTTCGGAACGGACGCCCGGAGGGCTTGTAGTGAATTTCAATCAAGTAATCGATAAGTTCGGGTTTGTGTGGGATCTTTACGACTCGACACATGATCTCGAAGAGCTTCCGAAATGCTTCCTCGGAGGGGTTCTGAACCTCGATTTTGTAGGGTATTCGTCGAAGGAAAGCGTCGTCGACCAGATCTTTGGGTTCTAGATTGGTGCTGAAGATGACCAGTTGGTCGAAAGGAAATTGGACTTTTTTGCCGCTGCTAACCGTCAAATAGTCGTAGCGTTTTTCGAGCGGAACGATCCAGCGGTTTAGCAATTCGTCGACGCTCATGCGTTGCCGGCCGAAGTCATCGATCAGTAACACACCGCAGTTGCTTTTGACCTGAAGGGGTGAATCGCTGATGTTGGTGTCCGGATTGCGAGCAACTTCTAGCATGGCCATGGTCAATTCTCCCCCTGCCACGATCGTTGGTCGTCTAATTCGTACCCATCGATGGTCCACTTGGCTGTCTTTGAGAAGGCCCTCTGATCTCTGCGGTGGAACTTCTTCGTGGCACATGGGATCAAAAATTCGAAGGATATCGCCATCCACGAAGATACATCGGGGGATCCAAATAGTCTCCCCGAACGCACGTGTAACTCTTTCTGCAATGCTGGTTTTTCCGTTGCCTGGATAGCCATAAAGGAACATTCCCCGTCCGCTGTTCACGGCAGGCCCTAGTTTGGCGAGAAGTTGTGGAGAGACGAGCAGGTCGGAAAAAGCGTTCTTGAGAGCGTCGCGGGTGGGGTGTTGCAGTTCCACCGATTGCAGTTTCACCGATTCGACGTACTTTTCGATAGGGACGGGCGCGGACCCAAAATAAGTAGTTTTTTGGAGGTGTCGACGAGCACGGTCGCGACCGGAGTCTGAAAGGGTATGGATGTAGTCATTCATGGCGGTCGAACCGAGGTACCCGCTTAGTTGCTGAGATTTCAGTCTTATCAAGGTTGGTTCGATCAATCGGAAGGGCAGTTTGATTTGTTCCGCGATCACTCGACCTGGGGCTTCGCCGCGGTTGAGAAGAAATCGCATGATGATTTCTTCGATGATCTGTTCGCTGATACCGGCGGCGTTCAACGAGTTCGGTTCGAGTGGAATGATAGGTTGGTTGGAATCGTGAGTAGTTCGGAAAGTCGAACTGGCTGAATCTTTGGAAGATGGAGAAGGAGGGTTCGATATCGGTTGAAGTGGAGTCGAAGTAGCGATCGGTTGCGTGGCGGACTCGGGTTTTGTTTGGGCGGAAGCCAATCGATTGATGCGTTCGAGAGCTTCCTCGAGACTGCTGGGTTTGCTGGAGAGACCAGCGACTTGAGCACCTTGGGACGAAATCGAGGAGTTCGAGCTTGGGTTATTCAATTGCGACATTACCGGGACCGGACTCTAGAGAATGCAGAAAGTGTCTTCGAATCAGGATAGAATTCGGCAGATGCTTGGATCTACTTAAGCCGGAAGTGCTAAAGTGGGGTGTTTGAGCAATCGAGCAAGAGGGCTCGTCCGATAAGAGAAGTCGATTCGCAGAAACTACCAAGGGGCAAAACCCTGGATTTCCGAGGAAAACGGGGGCTTCAGAAAATAAAATGATCAAAACAGCTTTTGGCACTTGCAGCCTCGGCGAGGTGCCACTATCTTTTCGCCTCCTCGCTGAGACCAACTCCGGTTGGTTGATGAGACCGACCTCGGTTGGTTGACTTTTAGGGTCTGGCAAACAAGTCAGTCACCTAGAAAAAAAAGCGAAGAAACACTTGACACTAGCCGACAACCTCGGTTACCATGTCGACCCCGACAAAACGAGTTGTTGCCGAAATGAAAGTTTGAAAGAGCTTTCCGGACGGTAATTACGAGTGGAGTCAAATTGATCTTTGATAATCTGGTGGATGAGTTTTAATGTTGATGTTTTTAGCAAACGTCAATAACTTTGAGAATTTTTGTGAAAATGAATTTCGGTGGGCAAATGACCAACGCCCACCAACCGGTTTCAAAAAACCAACTATGTTAGTCA
>CAITIF010000192.1 GCA_903892365.1 uncultured Pirellula sp.
GATCGTCTTCGAATTTAATGTTTTCATATTCCTCAACAATCTTTGGAATCATTCGACGGTAGAGCTCTGGTAGATTTTCCATCGGACGGTCGTTCACATAAACTCGTCCTCTACGGCGCTGGACGGTCACATCCTTCTTTGCAAAATCCACGATCTTCCCGAAAAGCTTGAATCCGTTTCTCATGGTCCAAGCATGCGATTTGTCCGATTCGGAAAGCTTCTGTGTCAATTCGGTCGACTCCAAGTACTTTCGGTCTGCATCCGACAGCTTGTCGATCGGAAAAGCGAGAAGCTCATGTCCTTTCGTTGGTTTTTCTAGCTTGATAACAATCTCTGTCTCATCCATGGCAATCAAGTCGCCAGTGACTTTGTAAGTTCCTGTTGAATCAGACCACTCGTGGGCAACCACTTGCCCAAAAAGGCACGCCGTCAGGACTGATCCGGCACAGCAAGCACGGATTAGGGCACATGATGAAGTTATAAAGGTCGTTGGTCTGGCCATGATTACTTGTCTCGGGGAAAAACTGATGGGGGATAGGAGCAGAAAGATGCATGGCTTGCTGAAGCTGCATTATTCGTGCCGAGAACCATTGTAGTCGGAAAAAGGACCGAGGGCGAGAAGAGACTCAAATCGCAGACGAGGCAACTTGATCTCGCTCGATATCGAAAAACAGCGAGTGCCACATTCAGGCGGACGGCTGCCTATGCTTTCCGAATAAAATGAGCTGCGTAACTTCGAACATGCTTTCCATTGAGAACGTGAAACGTCCGAAGCTGTTGAACAACCGAATCTGCAAAATGTCCCAGCGGCACGTGGACCAGAGACTTCTTGAACATTTTGGCGATCTTTTTCAACGCCAATCCAGGGGGAGTCCAGCTCAGTAAAGCAATATGCTTCGATTGGCAATGCAGGCAAGCGGCTGAAACAAGCCGCTGTTCCAAAGTGTCCGCGAAATCAAGTCGTTCGTCGTCCCAAATGTCTTCAATAGGACGTGGAGGAAACAAAAACATGGCGCCACCATAAGTCGATACGGCTACACCGGGCCCCAGCATTTCCTTTTGAAACGGAGTCGCAAAGAACGCTAGGGTTGATTCTTCTTCGTGTTCAGCAAACCAGGTAGCTCGCCATGAGTATTCCTGCGGATCAGGCTCGTTATCGAAGAGCATGACGGTCGCGTCCAAAGTGCCAACACTAGGCGGTTGAACCTTCACATACAAGGACCCGTCGTACCAATGCCGCAACGTCTCTCGAAGGTCGATGCCGTCCATCATGCTGGTGGTGAACTTTTCCGTGCGAGCAAGATCAGCCCCAATCAATCCCATGGCTCGGTCCAGCACTCGATTTCGAAAGCTCTCAATGCGAGTGTCTTCTTCGGGCCAAGAACACTGTTGGTACGGATTCCATCGCGTTTTCCACTTCCTCTTGTCTGCTTTCAAAGCGGGACGATTCAGCTCCAACGAATGCCAAGTCGACGGAGCGCCCGGCAATCGGCTGGTCATTTCGACAACACCTTGTTCTGGTAGCGTCGCTCGATCGATCCCCATTTTCAGCACCGGCCAAGGCAAGAATTCCTCGAACGCATAGTTCTTTGCCGCTTCTACCAAGTGGATCGTATACTGATCCCCCAAAATCTGTTGAGTCGACTTGGCGATCGTGTAAAAGCTTGGACTGAAACGCCGGTCAAGCAGCGTTTGATTGCGAATGAATTTCAAGCATTGCGACAACAGCATCGGAGTAATCTTGCGAGCCC
>CAITIF010000193.1 GCA_903892365.1 uncultured Pirellula sp.
ATTGCGAGAAACCGTCAACAAGAACCAACCTGCGAATTCGTTCGAAATAGTCCATTGAAAGCACACGTTGACCCTCTTGGGGCTTGACTGAAGAAAAAAACTTCAGTCAAGCAACCAGCGGAACATTTTGCACTAGGTGGCGCCCTTTTCAATTGCTGTTTCCAGCAGAAATTGACGGAGAAATGGTGACGCGTCTGTAACTGTACGCGTCTCGGCAACGGTTGGATTCGACGCACATCGAATCCAGCATGGCGAAGTTAGGGAAAATCGGGCTGATGAATACCGCCATTGGACGGTTTGTGAACAAGTTGAAGCGTTATGACGAAAAGAGCTATTTGCAGGCATCGCCGTGTCCCCAGGTTTACTGCACGGTGCAATCGACGGGCATCCGGCAATTACGCTATTCGTCCGCTCCTATTCCGGAATGACGGTGCATTGCCACCGATTTGAACTGTCGACGTTAGCCAATCCCTGCTTTAATAAAACCCCGTATAAAATCGAATTGACATCTTTCCGAATTACGCCTTTAAATTGAGATTCTTGCCTCAAGAGTGGTACGAGTTCAATCGCTTTTTTCGGCACAGGGGCTTTGCGGAGGGTTTTGAGCACAGCGGCGACCAACTCCATGCGAGTGAATCCATCGAGCGTTTCCTCTACTGAAACGATAGAACGCGGCACGACATCGTTGTTCGCCGCTCCACGCGATGGTAGTGGGGCAACGTTTACTTGAGTCTGTATTTCCGCTGTTACCGTCGTTGATACCAATTCATTTTCGAATCCGGAAATCTCTTGGTTGGCGACTTCGATCTCAGTGCGGACGGTAACCGAAGGTTTCTGTTCTGGCCATTCCTCGAATTCCAATGGTTCCTCAAGAACTTCGACTTCCTCAAAGAGAGATCTTCCCTCTGCCAACTCAACGAAATCGGTTTCCACTATTGGCTCAGTCCCTTTCGCAGCATTCGCTTTCAGTTCTCGAAACGAAACAGCTGCAAACCAGTCAGCGTCAAACGGTGGCTCGCAAACCACCGGCATCGGCTCAATGCCAAGCGCCCCAAGTGCCTCAAATATCGGTTGAAGCGATGCGATCCTATTCGCGTAAAAGGAGCTTCCGCGAACCCGCTGGAATCGCATTCCGCAGCGTTCCAACATCCGCTGACGAGCCATATCGCTCTCGTATTGTTCCGGGCCATGCCAGCGATCCCCATCACACTCGACGGCCAATCGGCTGCGCAATCCTTCAACCACAAGGTCAATTCGTTTTCCCGCGAGCTCGAATTGAGGCAGTACTCGATATCGTCGTTCGATCAACATCCTTGCAACATCACGCTCAAAATCGCTTTCGCAACGCGAAAGATCGCAATCACCGATGGCTGGCGCGGGGTTGTAACAGAATTCCAGAAGCTTTCGTCTCATACACGACGGATGGCAATTCTCTGGACCGACCGAATGAAATAGCCACATCTGATCGCGAGCGCGCGATGCCGCCACATTGAACCGCCGCTGATCGGGAAACTTGGTGAGTGCCCCAAACCTTCCCGGTCCTTCCATCGCCGCGACGAGACTAAGGAATATCACATCGCGTTCGTCACCCTGAAAGCTGTAGGCATCTCCACACACTAAACGACGTTCGACGAATGGCTTCGAGCCCAAAGTTTCAAGCAACATGCTCTCGATTAATTTCGCTTGAGCCTTTCCCTGCAAGGTTATCACGCCCATCGTCTTGCCGTCGTAGCGTGGGTCATTGAGGCATTGTTTAATGCTGTAGACAATTGCATAGGCTTCAGGCCGATTGATGACAGAGGTGCCTTGCCCTTCACGACAACCGTCTGTAACGTGCCGCACTTGAATTGGGACGAGTCGATTTGGGGGATACTGTCGCAACGGAATTAATGGCGTACCAGAGTAGCAGAGATCGTTTGAAAATCTAATGATCTCTGGCATACAACGAAAATGTTCAGTAAGTGTGACGGGCACGCCAAAGCGAAGGGATGCCTGATCGAACAGGCTACTTGTGGGGTCGAGCAACTCGGAATGAGGAAACTCAGG
>CAITIF010000194.1 GCA_903892365.1 uncultured Pirellula sp.
GTCATCAGCTTGGTCAATTCGATCTGCAGGATCGCCTGCATCTCAATCGATAGCGTCAAAATCGATAACGCACGGGCGCCGAGTCGGCATTTAGGCTGTGAAGCACTTTCGGACTAGCTTTTGGCCGTGAGCGAACTCGCGGTTTCGCTTGGCTGCCGAATCTTTGAGGCTTTGAGGCGAACCTGCAGCACTACTTCGACCAAAGTAACGCTTGAAGTTCCATACTAAATCTCGCCACATCTCGCCTGCAATCCCAAGCCGATCCAAGATCGGAAGCAGCTCTGCAGGGATCGAAGCTTTCTCGCCACTACGCTGCCGACCAGTCCAATCTAGCAACTTCAAATACCCCTCCAGCTTAATCGACAGGAAGCCTTTGTCGCTCGCTCTAATATTGCTCTTACACACTTGCGGACCTGGCTTTCCGCGTTCATCTAGTGCCAGCGGAGCCAGCCATGCGTCTCGCAAAATCGACTGCCCTCGCTTCTTCTTCATCTCGGCTTTCCGCTTGCGAAGCATCTCCTGAGTCGAAGTTCGAATAATCTTGCCCTTCTCTTCTGGCTCCATAGCGACCAACTCGGCTGCTGCCGACGGGATGGTCTTACCTTGCAAGGCCGCAATTCGGTCGTACGCCGAGGTGTGAACCGCCTGCTCTGGGGATTCAGCCATAGCCACTCTAATTGGATTCAGATCGACATACATCGAGCACGCCAACAAACCTGCTTCGTCAGTGATCGTCTGAGCCTTGAAGCGCCCCTCCCAAAAACTGCCCGTACACTCATCTTGTCTATTAGCAAGTCGAGCGATTGGCTCGGAAAGAGCACGCATGAACCAGGACGGATCCGACAATCGAGCACGTACCACTGCGATCCGTTCCATGTTGCCTGCCAAGGCTTTGACATCGACCGTGGTGGGCTCGGCCAACTGCTCGTCGAAACGTTTTCCAGGAAAAATCCGTAGCCAGCGCAAGGCAACTTCGTCATCGGTCCAAGCCTGCACAACATCTGGCCTGGTCCTAACGACCAAATGCATGTGATTCGACAAAATCGAATAGTTTAATATATCTACGCCAAAAACTGAAGCAAGACACTCCATTCGACAGCGAATCCACTCCCGTCGGAACCCGTAGTCCTTACCAGTAACGGCATCTTGACCGGCCAGGTACGCTCTACGAACACATCGCTGCACCAAATGCACGATACAGATTTCCTTTGGATCGAACTGTTCAGCCCGAAGCGTTCTCGGCATGGCGACTCTCCTTTTGATGTTTTCTGACGTGGAAACACAACAAATCCTCTGTTCTTCGTTCCAACGGATATATCAGTTTACCATGGTGTAGCCGAGCGTCAATACGTAGGTGGGTGGCACCTATAGTGATTGCACCTATAGTGATTTTGATTGTGAGTTTTGGGCTTGGGGTTGACTATTGCATCAATGCGTAAAGCAGCATGTTGATGCCAATCCGGAACGCATCGTCGCGAACGTAACCCCGGCATTGCAATGAGTGTTTGCTTTCCATCGCGCAACTCAAATCATTGGGGGAAAAAAGCATGACAACACGTCCATTCCACTCCAAAGAGTCCAATTCGGCTGGCCCCTCGCGCGTGGATTGCTTCAGATCCGCACCCGACGACGGATCAATCAGACCAACATTTCCCAAATCAAATCCGACTGGCCCATTACGCTGCATGACCGGATGCCGCGGCTCTATCTTTCGCCATGAGGATTCCGGCAACGCGAGAGCAAACTCACGTTTTACCGATTCTGTGAAATCACTCGAAGCACAAATGGCATCCCCCACCACGAAGCCACCATTTTCGATATGTTTCTTGAGCCCCTGCCGTTCGGCCTCCGTCAACGCAAATCGATTTCGCCCGTGGATGTACAAGATTGGATACTTTTCCAGATCTTCGCTCGCCAGAGAAACCATCGGAGTCTTACCAGCAACAATCGATTGAGATTCGCGCCGAAACACCTCTAAAAGATTGGCGACTGCCTTAGGAGTGTCGTCGGCACCGCCGCTGTGCATGATTTTGGGAACCGTCAAGGAACCTCGGACAAGCGATTGAGGATCGGGCTTGGCTTGAATCACCTGGACGGCATCGAGCTTATCCTTCAATTCACGCCCTGTAGCGTATGCTGCAATGTTGACACCGATTTTGACTGCATTCGTGATATCCGCTTCTACGGATGGGGGACGTTTACTGACTAGCCCAAAAGGCTTTGCGAGCTCCCATCGACACGAAAGGCTCATGGGTGACAGTACAACGGAAGTACGGCAGCAGGAATCCAAACCATACAACCAGAAGTCTTTGGGCAGAGCAGCAGGATTCACTTTCGCTTCGGCAGACCAAATGGGGTGCGATGGCGCCAGCTTTTGAAGTGGCTTCTCGAAGATCTTCTCCATTTCATCGCGAAACGACTGTTCAAAGGCAATTCCGTTGCATCCGTCTCCATTGCAAGCTTCAGCAAAAATAAAGCCTCCTTGATCAGTATAGTCTTTAAGAAGCTTTCGCTGCGCATCGTTCAATCGCCACTCTTTCGAACCACTGATGAACAGAACGGGCGTCTCAAGTAAGTCTGCGAGATTCGCTCGCTCCAATCGCACCGACTGCCATGCCAATTCACGCTTCCAAACCTTTTCAATTTGCCCCGTGAGATTTTGGACGGAACGGCGATGCATGTTCCAATCGTTGCTGTCGGGTTCGCCATATTGCAAGTGCCCAATCACCACTTGGCGTTTGCCTTTAGAAAGAAATAAAAGAGCCATCGCAGATGCGCTGATAACGTCTTCGTTCCCTCCACCGCGAAATGACCCTCCGATATCTTGAGACGACAGCAGAAACTCAGCCCCCTCGCGATACCAATCATGCTCGCCAATAAAACGCTGCCCCGTCAAACGTCCAACACGCTCTAAGGCATAAAGATAATACAACGTGTAAGCATTCGCCCCAGGGTTATGAGTGACCGCAAAATTTCTCGCTAGCCAATTGATGGGACGATCTAAACTGTCGCGTTGGTTTGCTTGTTGGCCACAGCAACGAATTTGCTCTCCCTGGATCGATGCGTCTACGCCTTCCGACGCGTCCTGGAGAATGATCGTCGATGCAATGCCTGCGCATGTCATGCTGCCTGTGGGACCGCTGCCTCGATACCCCCAAGCTTCACCTGAACTTCGGTCGTTCCAGTATTCCTTCCCTTTTTGAAAACACTTTTCAGGAATCGCGACCCCAAGCTTGCTTGCCTCCCACAGTGCCAGAACCGCAAACTGAGTGTTTGACTCGTCAGCATCTCCACCCGAACTCTTGAAATAGGGCCATCCTCCCCCTTCGGTTTGCATATCGACCAACAACGCGACAAGTTGCTTGATCTGAGGCATATCCTTGATCGGTTCCGCCAAACACAGGACCATAATTTTCAAAGATATCTCATAGGTCTTCTCTGGCTTCGCCCCACGGATATAAGTAAGAGCTTTGGCGATTTCGGGGGACTTGATGTCGCGCCCTGCACTCAATAGAGCCAACGTTACCAAGCAGGTTTGGCCACAACCGTTTCCTGGATGCCCAGCCCATGCGCCGGGTTTCGCCCCACTTCCTTGGGAAGATTTCAGATAGTCGACACACTTTGCAATCGCAGCCGATACGGCCTGAGGCGTTGCTTTGGAATTCTGACCATTCGCTTGATTGCCGAAAGCAAGCATGCAAA